>CAZIFP010000225.1:0-4933 GCA_964538105.1 uncultured Bifidobacteriaceae bacterium | reverse complement strand
TTCCGGCTACAAAGATTCCAGCCCTCCGGGCCGGCGACGAAGGCAGAATGAAAGCCGGCGGAGGCGAGGCAGAATATGGAAACGAAACCCCGAACGAAGCCTGCTACTGACCAATTTGTCGTACTTCAAGGTCGAAACTAAACCGACGGTCTCTTTTCATTGCAGCATAAATACTCTGAAATGTCGTGGTGTCCTTCGTGACGCGCGACGCATTCCGCAGTGCGACCCGCGTGTCCGCCGTATAAACCGACGTTAGCCCCGGCGGCGACAAGCGCGCGAACAATCGGAAAATGACCATGCTCGGCAGCTATAATCAGGGGGGTATCAAATGTTTCATAATCACCGTGGACATCTGGGTCAGACTTAGCACGCAGTAAAACTTGCACAACTTCCAAATGGCCCCCTCGCACGGCATACATGAGTGCGGTGTATCGCTGCGGTGACTGAATTTCCAACGCAGCCTTGTGGTCAATGAGGCGCTGAACCGCCGCACTGTGCCCGCGCATCGCAGCATACATCAAGGCAGTAACGCCGTGAGAATCCTGTGCATCAATGTCACAAGGCATGGCGAGAATGGAGTCAACCTCCTCGGCATCGCCGTTGAAGGCTGCGGCCATTAAATCCGTCTGCCCAGTGTCTGGATTGTATGGATATTTTGGCATGATGCGCCGTGCATGGCTGTTGTTGCCCCAGCCTTGGCTGACATAAGTTGATGAAAGCGGACTGGCGAATTTCTGTCAAAGATTATTCCCGCAATAAAAACCTAAATAACCAACCAAACCGGCTTGAGCGCCGCAGGCGCGGCATAATTGTAGAATCGCATCCCCCAAATAAATCAAAGCTCCGTCAGGAGCGGCATATCCGGCAGATGTCGCTCCCACGGAGCTTGGGCCACCGGCCAATTTCCGGCTACAAAGATTCCAGCCCTACGGGCCGGCGGCGATGGCAGAATGAAAACTGGCGGAATTGGAGGCGGGGCTGAACTCTTTATGCTATACCGCCTCAATCTTTTGGAAAAACTTCAGCGCTTCTTTTTTTACCCAACTCTTGGGAGATTCAAGAAACGGACGCACGCTGTCGGCTGCCTCTGATGCGCCGAGCAACCGTAACGCATGAACTGCATGACCGCTAATCTCCGGGTCTTCAAGCAGACGAATGAGCGTGGAAATCTGTGCCGTGCCACCATATTGGCCGAGTAACATCGTAAAGCTCTCTCTCCCCTTTCCAAACCGCTTGTCAAAACAAAGAGAACGCACCGGTGCAAAAATACGCTCGCAACGCCGATACGGTCTGAAGCGGAGCATGACACGACGAAATGCCTCGCCGAGCGCCCACACTAGCGACTCGTAGTGATGCCAAAGAATCTGCTCTCCTCGAAACTCAACGGTGAATGACTCCGTGAACCGCGTTCGCCATATCTCTGAAGCTTGTAATGCTGCCAACAAATCATCCTCACTTACGTTGTCAGAATCACCGAAACCATGAATAACAGTCTTAAGCTGCGCCCAGTCGGTAGCCTCAACAAATGCGGTTGGAATTGGCATGGTGCGATGACATCTAACTATGGCTTCGGCCCCGGCGCATGCACAGCCCCGTGCACGGTTGCTTTTGCCCTGGCCTTGGCTGACATAATTAATCCTCAGGCCCAGACCTGCTTTGGCGCCACGGGCGCGACATCCTTGCTGGCTTGCAGTGGCCGACCCGCCGCTGTTCTTTTACCGGCCTTGGGCGGCATCGCGCCGGGTTTGGCAACAGTTTTTGATTTAATCTGAATGACTGGCGGGAGGACGGGCTTTGCCGGAACCTTCAAGGTTTCCAGTTTGCGCACCGGAACTCTTTTCGCGACGGGCGTGAATTCAGTTTCAACCTGCGCTTCGTCAGCGCGGGAAAGCCAGTGCATGGCCTTTTCGAAATCGTCAAACGCCTGCACGCTCCAGCCGCGCAGCTTGGCGATGAAGGCGAACAGCCGCGCGCGATGATGCGGGTCGGAGCCGTAAAGGATCGCGAGCCGCTGCTTGTGCGTGAAACCGACTTCGCGGAAGGTGTTGACGAGCGTGACCAGATCGTTCGGCGAGAACACCGGCTTCGGCCCCGGATGCAGCGCCCGCAGGTCTATCAGTGCCTGATTGATGCCGCGTTTGCAGCAGGCGCGCGCCATTTCCGCCAGGACGGCCTTGCTGGTCTTGAGGTCGAAATGTCCTTTCGGCCCCAGCCGGATGAATTCGTGGGCGCGAATGATTTGTAGTTCCATGGGCATGGCCGGGCGTTGTTGGATTTTTCTTTTCTCGGACAAGTTAAAACCTCCGGCGCGGGAGTTGTAAAGTATTTTCAGCGGCCAGTTCGGATGCGGGCGGAAAGGCGGTTCAAGATCAACGGAAGGCAGCAGTCCAAGGCCCGGTTATTCGGGCAGCGAAATGCGCCAGGTGTTGGTCGGGTCGCCGGAATTCTTTAGTGCGATGCACAGGCCGTGAATTGTGAACTGCTGCACGCTGCCGTCGGCGAGGCCAAGATTGCCATTTTTGTTGTGGATGGCGGTGGTCCAGACCGCCGTGCCGCCGGGAACGAGCTTCAGGATTCCGTTTTCCGGCGCGGTGCCGCCGGTGACATTGCGGTCGCCGTCGAGAAACCGCTGCGGATTCTCTTCATTCGCGTCGAGGCCGACGAAGTAACTGACGTTTTGATTTTTTAGGCTGATGAAATGCAACGCGGCGGTGCGGGTGTCGGCGGGGCAGATCAAAATCCTCGGCGTGCTCAATTCATTCGACATGACTTGAAAATGGCGGAACGTGCCCGCGCCGGTGTCGTATTCCTTCGTGCCGCCTCTGGCCATCGGGACGTCCATCGGATATTGGTCGCCGTTGTCGCCTTCCCAGATGCGGAAGGCGAGGCCGCATTGTTTCAGGTTGTTGACGCATTGGATTCGCATGGATTTACCCTTGGCCCCGGACAGTGCGGGCAGCAGCATGGCCGCGAGCAGGGCCAGCACGAGGATGATGACCATCAGGGCGACGAGGGTGAAACCATTTTGGGTGAAATGCCGGGAGTTGGATTTCATGACGCCACTATGAACCGCGCGCCGCCGCTTTCAAGTCATTCTTTTGGGGAATCAGGCCGGCGGGTCATTTAAGGGAAGATTATTATTTTCTTTACCTTTCTCCAGAAACTGTTTGGCTTCTTCCATCCTCATCCAAATCAAATAAATCAACCCGCCATTTCCATGAAAAAAAACTCACTGCTTCCAGGCGCGACGACCCTGCTTCTGCTCGGCTGCGTTGCCCTGTTCAATTCCGGCTGCGGCAAAAAAGAAGCGCCCTCCGGCTCCGCACCGGCGGTGGTGCCGGTGGAAAAGACCAGCTTTGCCGAAGTCACCTCGCAGCTCGACCCCGGCGGAAACTTTTATCTTTATCTCGGCACCGCGCAATGGCTGGAGCATCTTTCGAACAGGGTGGAAAGCTACCGGCAAAGTTTCACCAACACGCCCGATCTGACTCCGGAAAACGCCGCCAACATCAACAAGGCATTTGACCTCGTCAATCATCTGGTCACGGACAGCGGCGTTGAGGACATCACCGGTGTGGGCATGAGCTCGGTCGAAATCGAGCAGGGGATGTTCCGCAACAAAATGCTGCTGCACCATTATCCCGGCACGGGCACCGGTTTCCTCTGGAAACTTTGCGGCAAGGAACCGCATCCGCTCACCGGGCTGGATCTGCTGCCCGCCGACACCGCGCTCGCCTTCTTTTCGGACATGGACCTGCCGTTGCTGTGGACGGTGACGCAGGATGAAGCGGCCAAGTCCGGTTTTCCGCAGGCGCAGGATTTTATCCAGAAGCTGCCGGCCCAGTTCGAAGAGAAAACCCAGTTGAAATGGGACGCCGTCCTCAATTCCCTCGGCGGCGAATGCGGTTTCGCCCTGACGCTCAACGAATCCAACAACATCCCCATCCCGCTGCCCGGCGCGGCGATGATGATTCCCGAACCCGGCCTGCTGCTCGTCATCAAGGTCAATGACGACACCCTCTTCAACCGGATTGACCAGCAGTTGAAAGCCAACCAGCAGGTCATCAGCGTGGACGAGGCCGGCCTGAAGATGCGGACGATGCCCATGCCCGTCCCGTTCATCGGCACGCTGCGCCCGACCGCCGCGAGCAGCGGCGGCTATTTGCTCATCGCCTCCTCCGACGCGCTGGTGAACGAGGCGCTCGCCGTGAAAAGCGGCAAGCTGCCCGGCCTTAAAGGCACGGATGAATTCAAGCGCCTTTCCCAAAACATCCCCGACCAGGGCAACGAGTTCACCTACATGAGCGAACGGTTCGGACGCACCCTGTTCCAGGTCCAGGAGCAGGTCATGAACGCCCAATTCGCCAAAGGCGGCGCGGCGGCGCAGCCGAAGTGGCTGCAATCTTTCTACCACAGCCGTCCGGCGTTTTCCTATTCCGTCGGCGTCAACACCTCGCAAGGCTGCCTGATGGTCGGGAACGGCAGCAAGAGTTTTGCCAACTGTGCTTTGTTGCCCGTCGTCGCCGTGCCCGCAATGCTCGCCGCCATCGCCATTCCCAATTTTGTGAAAGCCCGCGCCACTTCGCAGCAAAACGCCTGCATCAACAATCTTCGCCAGATTGATGCCGCCAAAAATCAATGGGCCTTGGAAAAGGGAAAGACCAACGGCGACATGCCCACGGCGGATGACATAAAGGTTTACCTCATGCACAACCGGTTGCCGGTCTGTCCGGCGGGCGGCACTTACACCATTGGAGCGTTGGGCGAACCGCCGACGTGCAGCATCCCCGGCCACAAGCTGCCCTAGACGCGGTGAAATTCCCGGCTCGCCACCCGCGCACGGCTGGATTAACCTCGCGCCATGATGGAACTGCCCAAGCCGGATGTGATTTTCACCCACGAGAGCGATCTCGACGGTTTGGTGGCGGGCCTG
>CAZIFP010000224.1:0-4944 GCA_964538105.1 uncultured Bifidobacteriaceae bacterium | reverse complement strand
GCCGCGTGGCTGGGCAAGCCGCTGTTTCTCGTGCCGGTGGAAAACCACGTCGAGCAGCAGGTCAACGCGCTCGACGCGGAGCAGTTCGGCATCGGTCTGGCAGAAACCAGCTTCAACCTGGATCGGCTGGTCGAATTGCCGGCCAGCCTGCCGGTGGAAAAATTCCGCGCGTGGCTGGACTGCGCCCCGCGAAAATTGTTTCAAGCCGTTGAATTCGCCACAAAATCCACGCGATGAGCGACGGAAAGATCCTCAAATTCCCGCCCGGCTTTCTTTGGGGCACCGCCACGTCGCCGACGCAGGTGGAAGGCCACATCGAAAATGAGTGGACGAACTTTACCGCGCAAGATGGCGGTCACTGCCGGATTGCGTGCGACCATTACCACCGTTACCCCGAAGACATTGAATGGATGTCAAAACTCAGCGTGAACGCGTATCGCTTCGGCATCGAATGGTCGCGGCTGCAATCCGCGCCGTTCGCGCCGCTGAAACAAAACGAGCTGGCGCGCTACGTTGATTTACTCGACCGGCTCAAGGCGAAAAACATCACGCCGATGGTCGTGCTGCATCATTTTTCCAATCCGCCGTGGATAAATTCAATTGGCGGCTGGACGAACGCGGCGACGGTTCCGGCGTTCGTGGATTTTGTCCGCCAACTCGTCGCCGTGCTGAAAGAAAAAGTTTTTTTGTGGAACACGTTCAACGAGCCGGACACTTATGCCTGCGTGGCGTATCTGCTTGGCGGCTTTCCGCCGCAGCGAAAATGGAAGTTAGGGGAATTTCGAAAAGTGATTTCACACATGGCACGCGCTCACGTCGAGGCCAGCCGCATCATCCAACGCGAAGGAATTTTTTCGGGGCGCAAACCGGAAGTCGGCATCGCGAAGAACTGGACGTTTTTCCACGCGTATAAAAAATTTTCGCCGTGGGATCGCCTGACGGCCTTCGCGTGCCACTACACGTTCAACAAATTTGTGCTGGACGCTTTTCTTGGCGGCGGGCGGCGCAAGGCTTCAACTTTTATCGGGCTGAATTATTATGGCCGCGTGCGCTTTCACCATTTTCGCGCAATGATTCCCGCCAGCGGCACGCCGGTGAAAACTCTGAAGGATTTTGGCTTTGTCTGCGACGACATGGTGGAACGATATCCCGAAGGCATGGTGAAAATCCTGTCATATCTCCACCGGAAATTCCGGCTGCCGGTTTACATCACGGAACACGGCGCGGCCTCGAACGACGAGGCTTTCCGCGAGCGCGACCTCCGCGAAAACCTCGCCGCCCTGCATCACTCGATCCGGTCCGGTGTAGATGTGCGCGGATTTTTCTATTGGTCGCTGCTGGACAACTTCGAGTGGCAGTTTGGCTGCTCAAAGAAATTTGGCCTGCTGGCCGTGGATTTCGCAGATGAATTGCTACCGCGTTCGATGAAACCTCTGGGGAAAGTCTATGCCAAAATCTGCCGGAATAATTTCATCCAAGCATAAACTCAGCACCCAACAATTCCTCGATCACTGAATGGCCTGGCTTCCCATGGAGGCAATCAGTTGATTTTCCTTTTCATCGAACACGCCCAAGCTTGAAAATTTAGCGACCAATACACAGCATGGCAGCCATCATTCAATCGTCGCCGGCTGCAGCACCGTCATATTTTTGATTTTCCTATCATGCATTCTTTCCCACCACAACCGCAGCCGGTCCAAATAAAGATAAACCACCGGCGTCGTGTAAAGCGTCAACGCCTGGCTCATGATCAAACCACCGACAATGGTGATGCCCAGCGGCCGGCGCAGTTCCGAGCCGGTGCCGTTGCTCAAAATCAGCGGCAGTGCGCCGAAGAGCGCGGACATCGTGGTCATCAAGATCGGACGAAAGCGCAATAGGCACGCCTGAAAAATCGCGTCGCGCGAATTTTTGCCTTCCTCGCGTTCCGCCGCGAGCGCGAAGTCCACCATCATGATCGCATTTTTTTTCACGATGCCGATGAGCAAAAGAACGCCGATGATGGCCATGATGCTCAAATCCGTCTTGAAAATCAGCAGCGCCAGCACCGCGCCCACGCCGGCCGACGGCAGTGTTGAAATGATTGTGATCGGATGAATATAACTTTCGTAGAGCATTCCCAGCACGATATAAACCGCGATGAGCGCGGCGAGAATCAGAAACGGCTCGGTCGCGAGCGATTGCTGAAAAGCCTGGAGCGTGCCCGCAAAACTGCCGTGGATCGTTTCGGGCATTTTGATTTGTTGTTCCATCTGCTGGATCGCCTTCACCGCGTCGCTCAACGCAAACCCTGGCACGAGATTGAACGAAAGCGTGACAGACGGAAATTGTCCCTGATGATTCACGGCGATGGGCGCGGTCGTCGGCTCGTAATGCGCGACGGCACTGAGTGGAACCATCGCGCTACTGTTGGTCGCGTGCAGATAAATGCCGTCAAGCCCCTGCGGGCCTTGCAAATACTGCGGGGCGGCTTCCATGACGACGTGATATTGGTTCAACGAAGAATACATCGTCGCAACCTGCGCCTGACCGAACGCCTGGTAAAGCGTCTGGTCAATTGTCTGCGGCGAAATTCCCAGCCGAGCCGCCGTGGCGCGGTCATAGACGAGCGACGCTTGCAGGCCGTTGTTCTGCTGGTCGGTGTTGACCTCGGTAAAACCGTGTAATTTTTTCATTTGCTCCAGCAAAATCGGCCCCCATTTCACTAGGTCATCCAGGTTTTCGCTTTGAATCGAGTATTGATACTGCGCGCTGCTCTGGCGTCCGCCGATGCGCAAATCCTGACCGGCCTGCAAAAACAGCGACGCGCCCGGCACGGCGCTGAGTTTCGGCCGCAGCCGCGCAATAATCTGGTCCGCGCTGATCTTGCGTTCTTCGAGCGGCTTTAGCGCCATGAAAATAAATCCGCTATTGGCCGCACCGCCACCGCCCGTGAAGCCGACGACATTTTGCACGGCCGGGTCGTTGGTGATGGCCCGCACAAACCGCACCGCCGCCGATTGCATGGACGGAAACGAGGCGTCCTGCGAGCCTTGAATGCCACCGGCAATCGTGCCGTTGTCCTGCTGCGGGAAAAATCCTTTCGGGACGATGACGAACAAATAAATATTCAGGGCAATGGTCAGCAGCAGCGTTACGAGCGTGATCGCCGGATGCCGCAGCACGACCGTCAAGCTGCGCTCATACGCGTGGAGCAGCGCGGAAAAAACCTTTTCGCTCGCGCGATAAATTTTCCCGTGCTCGTCCGGGCGGCGGTGCCGAAGCAGGCGCGAACACATCATCGGCGTCGTGGTGAGCGAAACGACGAGCGAAACAAGAATGGCGGTGGACAGCACGACGGCGAATTCGCGGAACAAGCGGCCGACGATGCCGCCCATCAGCAAAATCGGAATGAACACCACCACCAGCGACACGCTGATGGACAGCACAGTGAAGCCGACTTCTTGCGCGCCTTTCAGCGCCGCCTGCATCGGGCGCAAGCCCATTTCCAGATGTCGCGTGACGTTTTCGATGACGACAATCGCGTCGTCCACCACGAAGCCGGTCGAAATCGTCAGCGCCATCAGCGAAAGATTGTCCACGCTGTAACCAAACAGATACATCACGCCAAAGGTGGTGATCAATGAAACCGGCACCACGACGGCGGGAATCAGTGTCGCGCGCGGGCTGCGCAGAAAAATAAACACGACCAGAATGACCAGGCAGATGGCGATGAGCAGCGTGCGTTCGATTTCGCGGACCGATGCGCGGATCGTCGTCGTGCGGTCGAGCACCACGTCCAATTTGATGCCCGCCGGAATGGACGCTTTGAGCGATGGCAACTCAGCTTTCACCCGGTCCACGGTGTCAATGATGTTCGCGCCCGGCTGCCGCAGAATGATAAGTGGTATCGCGGGCTTGCCGTTCAAATAGCCGACGGCACGAACATTTTCTACGCTGTCCTGCACGTTGGCCACGTCGGAAAGGCGGATGGCCGCGCCGTTGTGAACCGCGACAATCAGTTTTTTATAGTCGGCGGCCTTGAGCAACTGGTCGTTCGCGAGAATGTCGAGCGTCATCTGGTCGTCGGCGAGCTGGCCTTTGGCGAGGTTCGCATTTTGCTGCGCCAGCATCGCGCTGACATCGGTGAGGCTCAAACCGAAGCTGTTCAGCAACGTTGGATTCACATCCACGCGCACCGCCGGCAGCGCGCCGCCGCCGACGTTGACCGAGCCGACGCCTTCAATTTGCAACAGCTTTTGCTGGATTATCGTCGAGGCCGCGTCGTAAAGCTGGCCGCGGTTGTAAATGTCCGAGGTCAGTGCGAGAATCAGAATCGGCGCATCGGCGGGATTGACTTTGCGATAGGTCGGATTGCTCGGCAGATTCGCGGGAAGATTGGCGCGCGCGGCATTGATCGCGGCCTGCACGTCGCGCGCCGCGCCGTTGATGTCGCGGTTCAAATCGAATTGTAGCGTGATCGAGCTTGAGCCGAGCGTGCTCGACGAAGTCATTTCGTTCACGCCGGCGATGTGGCCGAGCTGCCGTTCCAGAGGCGCGGCCACGGACGAAGCCATGATTTCGGGGCTCGCGCCCGGCAGCGACGCGCCAACGCTGATGGTCGGAAAATCCACCTGCGGCAGCGGCGCGACGGGCAGTTGCAAATACGCCACCGCGCCCGCCAGCGCAATCGCCGCCGTCAGCAGCGCCGTGCCGACCGGCCGGCGGATGAATGGCGCGGAAATGTTCATCCAACTTCAGCGGGAACAATTCCCCCGGTTTTAACCGTCGCATCCGCGTGTGAAAATTTTGCGGCCAGCCGGCCAAACCACAGATAAATCACCGGCGTCGTGTAAAGCGTCAGCACCTGGCTCACGATCAAACCGCCGACGATGGCGATGCCGAGCGGTTTGCGCAGTTCCGAGCCGACGCCGTTGCCGAACGCCAGCGGCAAGCCGCCGAACA
>CAZIFP010000223.1:0-4973 GCA_964538105.1 uncultured Bifidobacteriaceae bacterium | reverse complement strand
ACCACGCTGGAAGTCGCGGAAATTCCCGCCGCCGTCGCGACCGCCGTGAGCGAGTAAGGACCGGCGGCGAGCGGACTGGAAACGAGGGTAAAGGGCGGGGCACCCAACGACCCCTGCGAAACGCCATTGGCAAAAAACTGGACGTTAGTCACCGTGCCACTACTCACGGCGGCTGAAGCTCCGAGGCTCACGCTCGCGGGCGCCACAAAGACCGCGCCACCGGCCGGGTTGGTGATGCTGATGGTCGGGATGACGGGTGCCGTGGAGCGCGTGTAGGAAAAACTTCTGTCCCCGGTCATGCCCGCCCCGCCCCAGGCGGTGAGCTTGAGCGAAAGGTAAATATCCTCGTTGACCAGATGCACAACATAAGTCGTGCCCACGGCGTTCGGCGGACGGCTTCCCGATTCCAGCGGGCATGCGCCGTAAGTAAGCGTGTTGTAATTGGAGAGCGCCCCGACGGCCCATTTCGTATCGGCAGGGCTTACGCCCGGGCTGGCGCTGCTCTCCGTCACCGAATTATACAATCCGCCGCTGCTGCTGCCGCGTGTGATCTTTACGCCCGGCGTAATTTGATCCTGAAGATTTCCCGTGGGGGTGGAATGCGTGAAGTTGATGGTCGGCCCGTTCCAAACCGTGGAAGCGCCGGCCATTGATGCCAAGAAGAGCAGCCCGGCAAGCCCGGCTCCCTTTAGAAACACAATCGAAGATGATTTGATAGTTTTCATTGCTGGTGTGAGTTTCAATTTTGTTTTTTGTTCCCGGAAAAATTTGTCCGGCCCGGCCCACATAAAAAAACGACTGCATCAAGGATCGGGCAGCCGGACCACGCGATAAAAGCCGGTGCCGGCCGAATCTGATGTGTTGGTGAACAGCACCGGACCGCCGGGGGCCACATTAGTCATCAGCGACACCCAGTCCATGAGGTCGGTTGAACTTTGGACGACATAAGAAACTCCGGTATCGGTGGTGTAACTGAACGAAAATTGTCCGCTGTTGATGCCAGCCTCCGAAAGACTGGCCGGTGTTGGCGTGGAGCGCTGGTAGGCAAACCCGCCGCTACCCCCGGAAGACCATGAAGTAAATTCGACTGACAGGTAAATGTCATCCGAGATGAGATGCACGACCACCTGCTGACCGACCAGCGTGGTGGGCGAAGCGCCATTGAGCCAGGCCAGCCAGTTCGTGTAGTGGAGCGAAGCGTAGTTGGTGAGTGCGCCAAAAGCCCATTCCGTGTTTGTCGGACTGAGAGCAGTGGCGTTGGTTTCAAAAACCGCATTAAAGAGACCCTTGGAAGCGGCCCGCGTCAGCCAGACATCCGGCGTGATCCGATCCTGGGTGGTGGCCTGGGTGGGGTCGGGTGCAGGCTGGACGTAGGTGAACAGAGGGCCGTTCCAGACCGTCGCGGCGTGGATCAACGGCATGGCTGACAAGGCCAGCATCAACACAAAGTTCCGCAAAACGTAAATCATTGATAGGGCAGGGGAGCAGGATGTTTTTCGTGCATCGGAGATGAGAGTTTGGAAGCGGCAAAAAGTTCCTGAAAATTGCGGCGAAGATTGACCTCGCGAAAAAGCTTCATGTCTGCGTCTTGGTTGTTGAATGCCAGCCGATGGACTTTTCTGGAACAATTCTCGTTTTGAATCATCACATTGGCAGATGCTTGTAACATCTCCGGTGAAACTGAAACAAACGCTGGTTGTGGCGCTGGCCGCCGGCTTTTCAGCCGGCGTCACGCTTTTCCTGGTTTCGTGCGACACGACGCCGGGCACGGTGATGGTGCCGCTGGAAATTCCCGGCGCGCATTACGTCGGCAACCAGGCCTGCGCGGACTGCCACAAGGAGATCGTGCAAAAATTTCCCGCCAGCCCGCACGCGCGGGTTCATTTTGAAACTGCGGCGATGGCCGGCGAGACCGGCTGCGAATCCTGCCACGGTCCGGGCAGCAAACACATCGAGGCCGGCGGCGGAAATTTCATCATCAACCCGCGCAACGACCCGGCGTCGTGTTTCCAATGCCATGCCGACGTCAACGCGGAATTAAACCTGCCGCATCATCATCCGGTCATTGAAGGCCACATGAGCTGCGTGCAATGCCACGACCCGCATGGCGGTGACATCTTCAAACCGGCGGGCGGGCTGGCCATGGCGCGGCACAATGAAAGCTGCGCGCAATGCCACCGCGACCAGACGCGCCCGTTTGTTTTTGTGCATCAGGCGATGAGCGAAGGTTGCATCGCCTGCCACAATCCTCACGGTTCGATCAACGACAAAATGCTGGTTGAGAGCGATCCAAATCTCTGTCTGCGCTGCCACTCCCAGGTCCAAACGACGCCCGGACGTTTTTACATCGGCAACGTGGACCATTATACGCGAATGCAGATCGGAACCTGCTGGGCTTCCGGCTGCCACACGGCGGTTCACGGCTCCAACGTGGATCCGCGGTTGAGGTATTGAGCCACCCGCAATTTGAATGAAATATTTTTCATCAAATGGAGCCGGAGCGTGCGTCGTTTTGTTTCTGGCGGTTTGCCCGGCGTTGTTCGCCGATGAAACCAGGACGAACCAGCTTCCGCCGTCGGCCGGCGTCAAAATTAATTTCGACCGCGACGTCCGGCCGATCTTTGAGACGTCGTGCGTGCGCTGTCATGGGCCTGAGAAACCGAAGAGCCACTTTCGGCTCGACAACGGCGAGTCCGCTTTGAAAGGCGGCGACGAAAACACCAACGACATTGTTCCCGGCGACAGCTCCAGGAGTTTGCTTATCAACTATGTCACGCGGCAGGTGCCGGACATGGAGATGCCGCCGGTCGGCAAGGGCAATCCGCTGACGCCGCAACAAACCGCACTGTTGCGTGCATGGATTGACCAGGGTGCGAACTGGACCACAACCAATCAACTTCCACAAACCGCCCTGACTTTCGCGCCGACACTTCGCTGGTTTGATGTTTCGGGCAATCAATCAAAATTCCGCGAACTCGAAGGGGTGAACACCGGGTTTTCGGGCGGGGCGGAGGAATTTTCGTTCACTCAGCAGGTGACTTCTGACGAAAAAATCTCCGTGACGGGGCATGTCATTGTTCCCAACCAGGACATTGACGTGAAACTCGCGGTTGATAACACCGACCTTGGCTTCGTCCACGCCGGCATTGACGAATGGCGCACCTACTACAACGACGTCGGCGGCTACGATCCAGTGGTGACGCCGCCGGAGTTCAGCCTGAACCGCAACCTGTATGTTGACAACGGAGATGTCTGGATTGACTTCGGCCTGGTCCTGCCGCACCGGCCGCAGGTCGTGCTCGGCTATGAATACCAGTTCCAAAACGGCAACCAATCCATGCTGGACTGGGGTCCGGTATATTACCAGCCCGTGGGGCCGTATCCCAGTTACAAGTCCATTTATCCGGCGACGCAGGCGGTGGACGAGCACACGCACATCGTCAAGCTTGAGGTGACGCATGACTTTGACGACTGGCATCTGGCGAATAGTGCGCGGCTGGAGTTTTACAGCGAGAACAATCTCGGCACGGAAACGGCGATCAACAACACTGGCGGCACCTCGCCGGATACGTTCATCAACACACAGGATAATTATCAATCCACGCAGGGCATGGACACACTGATGCTGAAAAAACAAATCCGCGACTGGTGGTTTCTGTCGGGCGGCTTTTATTATTCAAAGCTGGAAGGGAGCGATTTTTTCAACCAGACCACCATTTCCACGGCTGTTCCCGGCGGCCAGTTGAGCAGCCAGCAAATCACGTTGAGCCAGCAGTCGGAAATCTTCAGCGTGGCCAGTTTGTTCACGCCGCTGACATATCTGACCTTTTCGCTCGGCTCGCAAAATGAATGGACCAGCGAAAGCGGCTTCGGCAACAGCATTCCCGACCTTGATTTGGGGCAACTGGATTCGCCGGCCGCGAACGCGCCCGCGAGCTCCAACTCGGACCTTTTCAAAACCAGCCAGAATGCCAGCCTGCGTTACACAAAGATTCCGTTCACCGCGCTGTTTGCAGATGGACGATTTGACCAGGAAAGCGTCAGTCAATTCCAGCAACAGGATCCGGATGACCCAACGAAGGTGACCGAGACCCAGACCGACGCCACGAACTACCGCTATGACGTTCAGACCGGTTTCAACACGTCACCCTGGAGCTGGCTCGCGTTGAACGCCCAGTATCAATATCAATTGAGCGACACGGACTACAACTATCCCATTGATGTGGCCAACAACATCAACGGCCCGTCCGCCTATCCGGGATTCATTCTGAACCGGAAAATCAAAACCGACGGGTTTGAGACCAAGCTGGATCTGCGGCCGGCGAACTGGATCAAGACAACGCTGTCCTACCAGATCGCCGGCACGGATTATTCGTCAGTGACCGATCCGGCTTTTAGAAATGTCACGGTGGTTTCCCCCGGCGGCCCGATCATGGACGGAACCTACAACACCCAGACCTACGGTTTAAGCGCCACGCTCACGCCGATCCAGCGGCTTTATTTTTTCAGCGCTTTCACCTACACCCGCTCACAAACCGTGACCGCCAGCGACGGCGACCCTTCCATCCTGCCTTACAGCGGCAATATTTATACGCTCAACACCACGGCGACTTTTGCGCTGAACGAGAAAACCAGTTTGCAGGCCGGCTATGCTTTTTCGTATGCCAATTATGGGCAGGACAACGCGGCGGCGGGATTGCCGCTTGGGATTGATTTTACGCGCAACCGGCTGATTGTCGGCCTGACCCGCCAGCTCACCAAACGTTTGAGCGGCGCGTTGCATTACGAATTTTCGGAATATTCCGAGCCTAGCAGCGGCAACGCGAACAACTTCAACGCGCAGGGAATTTTTGCCACGCTCGTTTACAAATGGCAGTAAAATTCATGACGCTGGCTCCACCCAGACACCGGCAGAAGTGCCGGCAAATAATTGTTCGGGAACCCTCTGAAAATGCCGGAAAGCCGGCGGCGGG
>CAZIFP010000222.1:0-4982 GCA_964538105.1 uncultured Bifidobacteriaceae bacterium | reverse complement strand
TGCCGCCGCAATTCACATTGCTCGGAAAAACAATATTTGTCAGCGTCACGCCGTCGAGAATCATTTGCAGCGTGCCGCCGCAAGCGGCGATCTGGAGGATTTGGACGGAAAAGGTTCCTGCCACGGAATAGTTCACGTTGAACGTGTAGCCATTGGTCAACAAATTGCGATTTCCATTCCCCTGAAGAAACGGGGTGGACAACCCGATCCCATTCGGCGCCGAACTTCCGACGGTGAAAGTGTCAGGTCCCTGGTTCGTGCCCCAGCCTCCACCCGGCGCGAAAATCAATGGCCCCGACAAACCGCTCGTGGTGTTCGGGATTGATTTCGTCAAAACATCCTGATCGCCCAAGCCGGAGACGGTGACAAAATCCGCCGCCGCCTGAATCAGGAAATAATCGTTGTTCGGATCAATCGTGTCCCAATACCACGGCATGGAAGCGCCGGATTGACCGGACATGATTCCCGCCCAGATGGGCGGACTGATGCCCACATGCGGAGTGGTATCAATGCCGCATTCGCCGGCAAAGTCGGGCGCGATCGTTTGCGAGGCGCTGATGTCCTGGCAATCGCGGAGTCCGGTGATCAGGTCGCTGGGATATTCATGATGTTGATAATAATCGGTCTGATCCCACAACGGTTCGTTGAGCGAATCGCTGGTCGTGACCAGATGGTGATACGGATCGTTGGTCTTGATGAACATGGCCATCTCATCGTGCCATGCCTGAATATTGCTCCACTGACCGCTTTGTCCAGCGTCGGTGTATTGAACTTCATTGAACAGTTCAAACGCCATGATGGCGGGTGAATAGCCCCAGCGCGCGATGATGTAGTGATATTTGCGTTTGGTAAGATCCCGGGCGGTGGGGTCGGTGAAAAAATTGGTCGCATAGGATAGAAATCCGCCGTTGGCGGTGTTGTAAGGATTTTGTTCCCAGTTTGGATTGACGTTGCTGCCGTTCGTGCTTGCATACTGGCCGTGATGCTGCAAGGTCATCTGGAAATGGATGCCCGCCTGGTCCGCCGCCGAAACAATCGCGTCCCAGTTGGACGCCACGGTGAGGCTGAACTGGCCGAACGCATTATTGACCAGAGGCCAGTCCAGGTTCAGCCCCAATCCCTGCCAGTCGTAAAAGTGCGTCATCCACACCCGCGACCACGTCTCATGCGCCGAGCCCATTTTGGTAAAGATAGTGGTGACCCGGTAATCGCTCGGACCATTCGTATAGCCCCAGGCAACGTCTTCTCCCACCGGATAAAACCGCCGGCCATTGCTGGTGAGAAAACGCTGCGGGTTGGCCGGATCCACCAGCACATAACCCGCGCCGGCGGGAAAACCTGTGATGACCCAGTTGGTTGGCGTCAGGTTGCTGTAGGCGGCGTTGGTTCCGTTTAACCGGATGCCGGTGATTGAATAGGTGCCGGGCATGGTGGGCATGTGCCGGACGCGCCAGGTGGTGCCGCCGTCGAAAAATGCTGACACCGTGAAAGTGGTTGCGTCCGGCTGCAAAATATCCACTTTTACGTCGGTAACCTCAAAATTGAAAGGATCGGTGGCCAGGCCGGGCAAATTAAAGGAAGCGTCAATGCGCGAATACGTGCCGCCTGCGAAAGCCGCACCGCCGGCAAATCCAAAAATCAAAACAAATATGAACCGTTTGACGGCGCGGAGCCGAAGATTCTTAATGGCCAGCATGCTGACAGGCTAACATCCGCTGCGGTTCAATACAAGCTGCAGGCTGTCCTGTATTCAAATGACAGAATGAAATGTGGGTAATGAATGGCAATCGCTCTGCCAGCGCAAACTCCGAAATGAGGATTACTCAACCGTCACCTTCGCGTCTTCCACCATCACGCGGTATTTATAGCCGGCGCCAAAGTCCCGGTTGGTCGCCACCGTGCCGACGACCACCACCGTGTCGCCGAGCTTTGCCCGGCCATCGCTGGTGACGAGCAGATCGTTGCCGCTGACGCTGCCGGTGCCGTCCTGAATGTGCAGCCAGTTCCGGCCCATGATTTCGGCGTTATACTTGACCACCTTGCCGCGAACCTTGACCAGCTTGCCCGCGAGCTGTTCGCTGGCGGCATAGATCTCCGCGACCGTCTTGCCGCCCTCGGCCGGTTTGAGGTCGGTGAAATCCAGTTTGGGCGGCTCCGTCGCGCCTGCCATCGGCGGATGATTGGGCGGAAGCTGGCCGCCCGCGCCACCGTCAATTGCCGGATGACCCGGCGGCAAAGTCGCCGCCGCCGGATTGGTGCCGTTCACCGAGATGGCGCCGGCAAAATAGACCACGTCAAAATCCCGGTTCAGCGTCCGGCTGTGGAAACCCGTCATTGGCATCGCGTCCGGCACCGCCACGGCGTCGCCCTTTTTGACGGGGAACTGCGGCGCGGCCGCCCAGATTTTATTCGAGCCGGTGTCCACCAGCACATAAGTATAGCCGCCGGCATCCATGGTTTCCGCCACCTTGCCGGAAAAAGCTCCTTGTCCGAACGCCGGCTGGCTGCCGGCCAGAAACGCGGAGAAAACAAGCGAGACAACCAACGATGCAATGAGTTTCATAAAAATTGTAGTCACAGCCTGAACCTGCTCTGGCTTAAAATCAATGACGGAACATTGAAGCCCTGCGTGGGGAAAACGGGCGGGCGCGGGTGGCGGCCGGAGCAAACACCTCACCATGGGCGCGCGGCTTTGAATTGCTTTTTCTCCAGCGGATTTGGCTTTTGCGCATTTTCCGCCAGCACTTTCAGGCTGAACGGCGGCTCGATTTCCGGCGGCAGCGGTGGTTCCGGCGTGGCGGAGGGCGGAACGGTTTCCGGCTCCGCCGGAATGGCGTCCAGGGTCGCGCCGATCACGCCGAGCAATTCGCTCCGGCCCTGTCCCAGCGTGGTGGAACAGGTGTAGCTGGCGGGAAGCTGCTTGAACCAGCCGGCGATGCGCGCCGTGAACGCCGCGATGTTCGCCGACACCGTCGCGGGCGTTTCCTTGTCGGCCTTGGTGAAAACGAGGACGAACGGCACGGCGTTGCGCGCGAGCCATTCCACGAAATCCACATCCATTTCTTGCGGTTCGATGCTGGAATCAATCAGCGCAAAGACCAGGCAAAGACTGGTGCGCCGCTTGAGATAATGCGACACCGCCGCATTGAAACGCGCGCTGTCTTTCTTCGCGCCTTCGGCGAATCCGTAGCCCGGCAGATCCACGAGCCGCCACGTTTTGTTGATCGTGAAAAAGTTGATGAGCTTGGTGAATCCCGGCGTGGGCGAAGTGCGAGCCAGACCGTCTTGTCCCGCAAGCATGTTCAGCAGCGACGACTTGCCGGAATTGGAGCGGCCGATGAAGGCAAATTCCGGCAGCGTCGCGTCCGGGCACGAAGCCAAGTCCGGCGCGCTGCAATCAAAAATGGCGGATGAAATGTTCATGATGAAATGCCGGCGACTCATTGTCGCAGCAAACCGGCCGCGCTGATACCACCAATTTTCTTTGCGCTGGATTCCAGCGATGCGTTTTGGCATTTAATCCGCGCTCATCAAACCAAGTATGCGGAAGTATGCGGCAAAAAGAATTAAAGTCCGCCCTGGCGGAAGTCCGGGCGGTGTATGCGGAACTGGCGAAGCGGCCGATTGAACGCGCCTGCATCGCGCGCACCGAGTGCTGCCAGTTCCAACTCACCGGCCTGACGCCGCAGCTTACGAAAGGCGAAGCGTTTGTTGCCGCCAAAGCCTTTCGCGCCACCGGTCGCAAGGAACTGCCGGAAACCACCGACGGCATGTGCCCGTTGCTCCAGCGCGCCACCGGTCGCTGCCTGATTTATGCCGACCGGCCGTTCGGCTGCCGCACGCATTTTTGCCAAGCGGCAGGCGGTCCGTATGCACGCAAGGAAGTACTCGATTTGATTCGGTGGCTGGAAGAAGTGAACCTTCAACTCGGTGGTGAAGGTCCGCAAAAAATTCAAACCGCCGTTGCCGTCGCGCTGGACGAACTCGGTTAAGTTGGCCTCAGCCGGCCTTCAGATTCAAGCCGATGCCAGATCGGTTTCCTGGGCCAGCCAGTCGTTCAGGTTGAGAAATTTTTTGATTTTGTGGCGTTCGTGCCGGTTTTTAAGGGATTTGTCGGAATGATGCTCGGTTTTGCGGAACGGATGTTTCTGGCTTCGTATGATTTCGCTCACAGTTTCGATTGTTTTCATCATAATTTTTCCTCTCGCCAGATTGACAGCTTTAACAATGCCAACATGAAGGTGATCAAATGAGCTTAAAATCAGGGTTTTCTTGCTGATTTGCGCGGCCAGCGGTGGACAAATTGAAACAGTGGAAGCAAAAAGAAGCAGCAAGCAATCAAATCAGACCAACTGCTTTGGACGGAGCCGTTGAATCGTGTTCGCGTCAAGAAACGGGTTTTCAGCGAACAAGCCGGTAGTGTTTTTTGCTGAATTGAAAACCGAACCATTGCTCCAGCTTCATCATCCGCCGGTGCTTTTTTTCGCGGGAAGTCAGTTGGTGGTTTGGTTCCGCCTGAAAAATTCCCTCCGCCGCCGGCAGCCAGTCCTGAACCACTTTCGGATGCGAGCCGGAAAATAATTTCAACGCGGCAGCGTCAATTTGGGCGTAGTCCATCGGCTTGGGTTTCGAGTCGTCCCAGTATTTTT
Source organism: uncultured Bifidobacteriaceae bacterium (assembly GCA_964538105.1). Lineage (GTDB taxonomy): Bacteria > Verrucomicrobiota > Verrucomicrobiia > Limisphaerales > UBA11358 > UBA11358. Next base: position 333 of record CAZIFP010000222.1, on the reverse strand, counting down.
GCACGCTCGCCGACTTCAAATTCATCTGCGCCTCGCTCCGAATCCAGCCGTAGTGAAAAATCGTCGCGCCCGTGTGCGCCGCGCGCGGGTAGCGCGATTTTTTGTGGCCCTCGACCACGTTGAAAAAGAGCGCCTCGCTCGACCACGCCGGAATCGTGTTGCGGAGGATGCGGACTTCGCTCCGATACCAGCCCGGCGACCACGCGATGGTGTTTTTGTTTCCGTAAAAGTGCAGGTAGTCGAACGCCAGTGCCTCGACGCGCTCGTCAGTCAGATGCTTTTCCATCGCCGCGCGGATTTTCGGCAGGTCGTTTTCGTGCAGCACCTCGTCGG
>CAZIFP010000221.1:0-5035 GCA_964538105.1 uncultured Bifidobacteriaceae bacterium | reverse complement strand
TTCGCGCAATACTTCGTCGTCTGGAACGCCAACATGCCGGAGGAAACCTTCTGGTATCTCATCCGCGAAAACCGCGCGTGGTGGTGCTTGAGCATGATTTTGATCTTTGGGAAATTTTTCGTGCCGTTCTTCGTGATGCTGCCGATGAAGGTGAAGTCAAATTTCAAAATCATGCTGTCCGTCTGCCTCTGGGCGTGGCTCATGCAGTTCGGTGACCTCGCGTTCAACATCCTGCCCGCGGTGCCCGGCTGGCATTTCTCCCTGAAAATGCTTTGGCTGCCGTTCGGCTGCCTGGCGTTCATGGGCGGATTTTTGGGCTGGGTGTTTGTGAACAAATTCAAGAGCCATCCGCCTTATCCGCAAAAAGACCCGCGCCTGCTTGAGGCAATGGGCCATCATCACCTGGATTGCGAGGAAGTGTCGGGCGCGGCGGCAACCACCGGAGGTCGGCGATGAATCCTGAAACCGACAACAAAATCGTCTGGCATTTCGGCATTAATTTTGTCGTCGCGTGCGTGCTGTTTGTCGCGCTCGCCGTCGTCGTGAAATTTTCCGTATCCGTTCCGGCGATCAACGCCGACCGAGCCGCCGTCCGCTCCAAAGCTCTGGCGGACATCCGCGCGGCGGAAACGAAAGCGTTGAGCACGCCCGGCTGGATTGATCAGGACCGCAACATCGTCCGCCTGCCGATTGAAACCGCGCTGCAACTGGCGGCGAAGGCCGCGCAAAATCCAGCCGCCGCCCGCGCCGATTTGATTGCGCGCGCCGAAAAAGCCGCCGCGCCGTTGCCTAAAACCGCGCCCAAACCCAGCGCCTTTGAATGACAGAAAATCAATCCAATCCAATTGACGCCTCCTGCCGCGTGCCGCTGCTGGTGCTGTTCGGCGGTGCGGCGGCGTGGCTCGTCGTCGGCTCGCTGCTCGCGCTGCTGGCCTCGCTCACGTTTCACATGCCGGACAAATTCGGCGGCTGCCCGTGGGGAACCTACGGCCATCTTCAACCGGCGGCGGATGACGTGCTGCTCTACGGCTTTTGCATTCCGGCCGGCCTCGGGGTCGTGCTCTGGATTTTTGCGCGGCTCGGCCAGACGCCGTTGCGCGGCGCGCTGGTTCCGGTGGTCGCGGCTCATCTCTGGCATATTGGCGTGCTCGTCGGGCTGGTCGGAATTTTCGTCGGCGACAGCACGGGATTTCAGTGGCTCGAATTTCCGCGCGGCGGTTCGGCGCTGCTGTTCTTTGCGTATTTGCTCATCGGCCTGTGGGCGCTGATGAATTTCTCGGGCCGCAGCGACAGCGGGATGTTTCCGTCGCACTGGTTTCTGGTCACGGCATTGTTTTTGTTTCCATGGATTTATTCCACCGCCAACATTTTGATCGTCGGCTGGCCGGTGCGCGGCGTGGTGCAGGCGGTCATTGCGTGGTGGTTTGGAAATAATCTGGTTTTCGTCTGGACGAGCCTCGTCGGCCTCGGCACGGCGTTTTATTTCCTGCCGAAATTCAGCGGCCGTCCGCTGCAAACCTATTTCTACGCGCTGTTCGCGTTCTGGACGCTGCTGTTCCTCGGCTCCATGCGCGGCGTTCCGTCCGGCGCTCCCGTTCCGGCGTGGCTGCCGACGTTGAGTTCGTTGAATTCGTTGATGCTGGTTGTTCCCGTCATCGCCATCGCCATCATCGGCTGGAAAACGGTTGTGGGCGCGGCGGGTCAGGAATGCAAGGGCGGCTCGTTCTGCATGATCAAATTCGGCTTCGTCTCATTTGTGCTGTCGGGTTTGATGCTGGTCGCCACGTCCTGCCCGCATGTGAGCCGGCTCACCCAGTTCACCTGGTTCAGCACGGCGCAGACGCAGTTGCAACTTTACGGTTTCTTCGCCATCACCATGTTCGGCGCGATTTATTACATTCTGCCGCGCGCGGTCGGGATTGAATTCGCCTTTCCGAAACTCATCCGCGTCCAGCACTGGCTCGCCGTCCTTGGTATTTTCATTTTGGTCGCATCGCTGGCGGTCGGCGGGGTGGAGCAGGGGATGAAGCTGAACGATCCCGCCGTCGCGTTTGCGGATTCGACCAAGGCGATGCTGATGTTTCTGCGGGTGAGCACGACGGGCCTGCTGCTCATCCTGCTGGCCAACCTGCTGTTCGCCCTGAACATTTTTGCGATGATTCTCGCATGGAAATGGTCGCTGGCCAAAACCGTTTTCGCCTTCGTGATTTCACCGTTGAACAAATCGGAGGTGAAAGCGTGAAAAACGGATTTGTCATTTTCCTCGCGGTGTTCGCCGTGCTGCTTGCTTCGTGGAGCGCGTTCGTCCTCGGACCGCAGTTGCAATTGGGTCGCGAAAAACAGGTGCCAGTGCTGAATTCCACCGAGGTATATCCGCGCAGCCGGCCCGGTGAAGCCAATCAAGGTTTGCAGGTTTATCGCGCGAACGGCTGCGCCGCGTGCCACACCGAGCAGGTGCAGCAGGATGGCGTGGCGTGCGAAGTGGTGCTGGCTTCGCCAGGCAAAAATCCGTCGGCCGTGTCCAATTTGGTTTCAACATTGCAATTGCATGGTCTAGATGAGGCGGAAGCTCAGGCGGTTGCTGACAAGATCACCGCCGCCGGTGGCAAGACGGAAACACACATTGATGCGGTCGGTCCGGACATCGCGCGCGGCTGGGGTATGCGCCGCAGCGTCGCGGAGGATTTTCTTTACGACAACACCGTGCAGCTTGGCAGCCTCCGCATCGGGCCGGATCTGGCCGGTGTGGGCGCACGGCTGCCGGACTCCAACTGGCAGTTGCTCCATCTTTACGCGCCGAAAAGCGTGGTGAAGGATTCGCTGATGCCGCCGTTCCGCTACTTGTTTGAAACCCGGATAATCGGCGCCGCGCCGTCACCGGACGCCTTGAATCTGCCGCCGGGCTTCACGCCGCCCGCCGGCTACGAAGTCGTGCCGAAGCCGGAGGCGAAGCAGATCGTGGCCTACCTCTTGAGCCTGCACGCCGATGTGCCGCTGTATGACGCGCCGTTCACCCCGATTGTTGCCGCCAAACCATGAGTGACGAAATCAAATCTTCCACGCCCAACGCCGAGCCCACGGCGGCACGCTCGTTGGTGCCGATGTGGATTTTGGTCCTTACCCTGATTCTGTTGTTTCTGGGCGCGGTTTATTTTGACCGGCACAGCGGCTGGTTCGACCAGCAGGTTTATGCGCCGTATGCCAGCGCCGCGATGCTGGATTCCTACCAGCCCAAATCCGGCGCGGCGGCGGCGGCGGCGCAGGGCAAGCGGGTTTATGAACAGGTGTGCGGCCTCTGCCACGGCGTGGACGGCATGGGCAAGCCCGGCCAGGCACCGGCGCTGGCTGGTTCGCAGTGGGTCATCGCCGCGGGCCACAACCGGCTGGCGCATATTCCGCTCGCGGGCATCAGCGGGCCGATCTCCGTTGGCGGCAAGGATTGGAATCTCAGCATGGCGGCGATGGGCGCGGCGCTGTCGGACGCCGATCTCGCGGCGGTGCTGACCTACATCCGCAGTTCGTGGGGCAACAAGGCCGGTGAAGTCACCGCCGACGACATCAAATCCATCCGCGCCGGCCTCGCCCATCCGCAGCCGATGTCACACGACCAATTGATGGCCGTGCCGGAATAAATCCTGATTCATCCTCCGGCGAACACCGGATGGAAGTTGGCCTCGGTCAGGATGCGTGCGACCGCCGCGCGCTGGTCACCTTGGATTTCGATCTGACCGTTTTTCACCGTGCCGCCGGTGCTACAGGCGCGCTGCATCTTCCGCGCAAGCTCCTCTTTTTCCGGCAGCCCGATCCCGGTGAAATTTTTCGCCACCGTCACCGTCTTGCCGCCGCGCCCGGCCGTGACCCGCAAAATATCCACCCGTCCGCGATGTTTCCGCGCCGGTTTCGTTGCGGACGAACTCGTGACCTCCGCTGCCGGGTTTTCGGACGCGGGCGGAAGACCCTCGCTGGACAGGGCGGCAAAGGGAGATTGCGTCAGACCTGGTCCGCCGTTGGTGGAGATGCTTTTGGCGTCGGCCATGGTTTAATTGAGTTCCCCGATGAACCAGTCTTCCACCTTCTTCCGCGCCCACGGTGTCTTGCGCAGGAAAGTGAGGCTGGACTTGACCGTGGGATTAAATTGAAAGCAGCGGACGGGAATGCGCCGGCCCATTTCGCCCCAACCGTGCCGATGGACGAGCTGGTTGAGGATGTGTTCCAGTGTGATGCCGTGCAGCGGATCGCGAGGATGTGGAACCGGTGTTGTCATGGTTAGGAGTTTCGCTCTTTGGCGCGTGGCTGCCAACAATTTTTCCACAGTCTGACTCCCGCGCTCATCATCCTGCCGTTTCCGAAAAATCGCGGCGCCGCCCAGTCTTATGCCGCGTGGCTCCGGGTGGGATGGATGATTCCCCAAAGGGCAGATTGATGGGCGATTTGATTCTGCATATGTTTGCACAGATATCCAGCCGTGACGCAATAGCGCACAATCTCCGCGCGCGAACAAGCCCAACCCCTTTTTGCGTCACGGCTGTTTTCTTGGTCGTGTTTAATTTAAGAAAACTGGTCGCCACCAAGTAGCAATACAACCTCATGGTCGAGGCCAGCCTGGGCGAATCCGATAAATCCGGCAGCATCGAACTGAACTTCAAAGGCCGGAAGGAAAACCCTGCCTGACAAATCACAATCGCGGTTACTGTCCCTTCACGCGGAAATAGCCGGTGACGTTTGTGATGGGAAGATTCGTGCTGTTGGCGCCCGTGGTCACGAGGTCGCTCCAGGAAGCGGCGGGCAATGTTTGCGCCCATTGGACGACATAAGGCGGCGAGCCGCCCGTCCAGCTTAAATTCACGTTCGTGCCGGCCAGCGTCAGAGACACATTGATGCCGCTGGTCACCGTGATGATCACCGCGTCGTAAGCCACCGCATGAACGCCGTCATTCGCGCTCAACTCCAGCGTATAATTTCCCGGTGCGCTGAACGTCGCCGTCGTGTTCGTCAGCGCCGCATTTCCAAACGTGACCGTGCCCGGCCCGGAATA
>CAZIFP010000220.1:0-5049 GCA_964538105.1 uncultured Bifidobacteriaceae bacterium | reverse complement strand
TCACGTTGCTCGTGGAGAAAAAACCGCGCGGCTATGTGGAAATTCTGTCGCGCCTACATCGTCTGGTGAAGCTTGAACTGGAGCAGCACACGGCTTGTGTGGAAAGCGCCGTGCCGCTTCCGGCGGACTTGCAGGCGCAGGTCGCGGGGCGGCTGAATAAGATTTACGGCGACGGTCTGGATTTGACGTTCAAGGAAGACGCGTCGCTCCTCGGCGGCCTGCGGATTCAAGTCGGCAGCGACCTTTATGACGGCAGCGTGAAAATGCGTTTGGAAAAATTGCAGCAAAGTTTTTAACCGGATTCTATGACTAATTTGTTACAGGAAATCGAAGCCCAGATCGCGGGCGCCAAGACCGCGACGGCCAAACAAAATGTCGGCACCGTCCGCGAAATCGGCGACGGCGTGGCCAAGATCGAAGGCCTCACCGACACGATGCTCAACGAGATGCTCGACTTTGGCAACGGCATAGTGGGCCTTGCGCTCAACCTCGAAGAGACGGAAGTCGGCGCGATCATTCTCGGCGATTACACCAAAATCAAGGAAGGCGACGAAGTTCGCACCACCGGCAAGCTGCTCCAGGTGCCCGTCGGCAAAGGTTTGCTTGGCCGCGTGGTCAACACGCTCGGTGAACCGGTGGACGGCAAAGGCCCGATCAAGGAAACGGCTTTTTATCCCGTCGAAAAAATTGCGCCCGGCATCATCCGCCGCCGGCCCGTCAGCCAGCCGGTGCAGACCGGCATCATGGCCATTGATGCGATGGTTCCGATCGGCCGCGGCCAGCGCGAACTCATCATCGGCGACCGTGGCACGGGCAAGACCACGATTGGCGTGGACACCATGATCAATCAGGCGCGCATTAACAAAGCCGCCGAAGCCGCCGGCGACAAGGACACCCGCCCGATTTACAATATCTACGTCGCCATCGGCCAGAAGCAGTCCAACATCGCGCGCGTCATCGGCGTCCTGGAGGAAGCTGGTGCGCTGCCTTACACGATTGTTGTGGTGGCGTCCGCTTCCGATTCAGCATCGAACCAATACCTCGCTCCGTTCGCCGGCGCGGCGATTGGTGAATGGTTCATGGACAACGGCATGGACGCGCTGATCATTTACGACGATTTGTCAAAGCACGCCGTCGCCTATCGCCAGGTGTCGCTCATCTTGAAGCGACCGTCCGGCCGTGAAGCCTATCCCGGCGATGTGTTTTATCTCCACAGCCGCCTGCTCGAACGCAGCGCACGCGTCGGCGAAAAATACGGCAACGGCTCGCTCACCGCGCTGCCGATCATTGAGACTCAGGCCGGTGACGTTTCGGCCTACATTCCGACGAACGTGATTTCCATCACGGACGGCCAGATTTATCTCGAAACGGATTTGTTCTATCAAGGCGTTCGTCCGGCTGTTTCTGTCGGCTTGTCCGTTTCGCGCGTCGGATCCGCCGCGCAGGTCAAGGCCATGAAGCAGGTGGCTGGCCGCATCAAGGGCGATCTGGCGCAGTTTCGCGAGCTGGCGGCGTTTGCGCAGTTCGGTTCCGACCTTGACGCCAAGACGCAGGCACTGCTCGAACGCGGCAAGCGCATCATTGAAATTTTCAAGCAGCAGCAATACGACCCGATTTCCGTCGAGGCGCAGGTAATGGTGCTCTGGACGGCACAAAACAATTATTTCGACGATGTGCCGGTGGACAAGGTGAAGGATTTCCAGCAGAAGCTTTCGCAATATTTTCACACGCGCAAGCCGGAACTGCTGGCGAAAATTTTGAAGGAAAAAGCCATCAGCGAGGCCATTGCGGCCGATTTGAAGACGGCGGTCACGGAATTCAAGCAGAGCTATCACTGATAATACATGCCCAGCACGCGCGACATACGCCGGCGAATCAAGTCGATCAAGAACACCGCCCAGATCACCAAGGCGATGCAGATGGTGGCCGCCGCGAAGATGCGCAAGGCGCAGTCGGCCGCGGTCATCGGCCGGCCCTACGCGGAGTTGTTGAATGAAATCATGGCCGAGGCGGCGACGCGCATAGTGGGTTTTAATCATCCATTGATGCAGGCGCGGCCGGTGGCGAAACGCGCGGTGATCCTCGTCGGCACGGACCGCGGACTGTGCGGCGGCTTGAACAGCAATATTTTCCGCGAGGCAATGAAGCTGGACAAGAACACGACGGTTTTTGTCACGGCAGGGAAAAAGGCCGCTCAGTTCGTCGGGCGCACGAAGCGGAATCTTGCGGCGGAGTTCACCTATAAGGACGCGCCGGATTTTGCCGAGGCGCGGGCGATCTCGAAATTCGTGCAGCAGATATTTTTGAAGGGCGAAGTGGATACGGTGGACATTTTGTTCCCGCGTTTCATCAACACTCTCACGCAGGCGCCGCAGACGGTGTCGTTTTTGCCGATTGGGAAAATTTCCGCCGCGACCGCCGGGGTGAATTCGCCGGCGCAGGAACTGCCAGCCAAAAGCACGACGGACGTCTTTGAATTTGAGCCGGACGAGGAAACGGTGCTCGGCGAACTGCTGCCGCACAGTTTGAATTTCCAGATGCACCAGATTTTGCTGGAGACGAAGGCCAGCGAGCAAAGTGCGCGCATGGTGGCGATGAAGAATGCGACCGACAACGCCAAGCAGATCATCAAGGATCTGACGCTTGAATACAACAAGCTGCGCCAGGCGAACATCACGAAGGAACTTTTGGAAATCACCACCGCACAAATGGCGGTCGGTTGAAAATAGAAATTAATTAAAAGCACATGAGCAAAGGCAAAATCGTTCAAATCATCGGCCCGGTCGTGGACGTCGAGTTTACCGGCGCGCTTCCCGCGATCTATAACGCACTGACCCTCGAATATGAAATGCCAGGCCACGGCAAGACCAAGCTGACGCTCGAAGTGCAGCAGCACCTCGGCGACAACTGGGTGCGCGCCGTCGCCATGAGCACCACCGAAGGACTGAAGCGCGGCTACGAAGTCACCGACACCGGCGCGCCGATTTCCATGCCCGTCGGCGAGGGCGTGATGGGCCGTGTGTTCAACGTCACCGGCGACGCCGTGGATGAACAAGGTCCCGTGAAGGCTGACAAGTTTTGCCCGATTCATCGCCCCGCGCCCGCGCTCGTGGATCAATCCACGACGCCGCAGATTCTCACGACCGGCATCAAGGTCATTGATTTAATCTGTCCGTTCCTCAAGGGAGGCAAGGTTGGCGCGTTCGGCGGTGCCGGCGTCGGCAAGACCGTCGTCATCATGGAACTCATCAACAATATCGCGAAGCTGCACGGCGGCGTCTCGATGTTCGCGGGCGTAGGCGAACGCACGCGCGAAGGCAACGATCTTTACAACGAAATGATCGAGGCCGGCGTCATCAAGGTGGAAAAGGACGCGCAAGGCCATGCGAAAAAGAACGAACTCGGCCTGCCGATCATCGCGCCTGGTTCCAAGATCGGCCTCGTATATGGCCAGATGAACGAACCGCCCGGCGCGCGTCTCCGCGTGGCGCTGTCCGCGCTCGCCGTGACCGAATATTTTCGCGACGAGAAGAACCAGGACGTGCTCCTGTTCGTGGACAACATTTTCCGCTTTTCACAGGCCGGCTCCGAAGTGTCCGCGCTCCTCGGCCGCACGCCGTCGGCTGTCGGTTATCAGCCGACGCTCGCTGCCGAAATGGGCGACTTGCAGGAACGCATCACCTCGACCAAGAAAGGTTCCATCACGAGTTTTCAGGCTGTTTACGTTCCTGCCGACGACTTGACCGACCCTGCGCCGGCCACGACGTTCGCGCACTTGGATGCAACCATCGTTCTCGAACGCTCGATTGCTGAGCTGGGAATTTTTCCCGCCGTGGATCCGCTATCATCCAGTTCCCGCGCGCTCGCGCCGGAATTTGTCGGCCAGGAGCATTACGACACTGCGCGCGGCGTCCAGAAGGTTTTGCAGCGCTACAAGGATTTGCAGGACATCATCGCGATTCTGGGCATGGACGAGCTTTCGCCCGAGGATAAGACGACTGTGTTCCGGGCGCGCAAGATTCAACGCTTCCTGAGCCAGCCCTTCACCGTCGCGCAGGTTTTCACCGGCCGCGAAGGCAAGCAGGTGCCGGTTGCGGAAACTGTCCGCGCATTCAAGGAGATTTTGGATGGCAAGCACGACGATGTGCCCGAACAGAATTTTTACATGAAGGGCGGCATTGACGAGATTAAAGACTAATGGCCTACCAGTTCAAACTTGAAATCGTCACGCCGGAGGCCAAGACCTTTTCCGACAACGTCGAGATGGTGACGCTTACCGGCATTGGCGGCGAGATGGGCATCCTGCCCGGTCACATGGCGTTGATGACGCAACTGGTTGCCGGCGAAATCATCGCGCGCAAAAACGGCGAAAATATTTTTCTCGCGGTCGGCGACGGTTTTGTGCAGGTCACGGGCGAGCGCGTGGCCATCCTCACGGACATGGCCATCAAGGCCGATGATATTGACGAAGCCGCCGCCGCAGATGCGATGAGAAAGGCCGAGGCGCGTCTGGCGCAGAAGTTGAGCAATGAGGAAGCCGCGACGGTTCAAGCTTCTTTAACGCACGCGGCAACGCAGTTAAAGGTGAAGCAACGGCACAAGAAGATTTAGATTGGTCTGGTAATTTCTAAAGCAAAACGGCGCGATGTTTTCATCGCGCCGTTTTCTTGTTTCCCCACAAATCTTCAACCGGCGATCACGCCGATCTCCACCGGCTCCACGTTCACGCCTTGTTTCTCCAGCCATTTGATCGCGGTCTTCACCTCGTCGCGCGGGCCGTCGAGTTCGAGGCAGACGATGCCGATTTCATCGGTCACGCTGGCCTGGCGGATGTTGGTCACGACCTTGAACTTGTGGCCGACCTCGTAGATGAAAGGCTTCTTGATGAGCTTGGGCGGATACATCAGCCAAAGCCGTTGCTGCGTCGGTGAATTCGACTTGGTCGCTGGGAGTTTTTTCTTGGCCATAAATTCTAGCCGCCGGCGATGGCGGGGATGATGCTGATTTCGTCGCCGTCCTTGAGCGGCGTCTCGCGGTTTTTGAGGAAGC
>CAZIFP010000219.1:0-5051 GCA_964538105.1 uncultured Bifidobacteriaceae bacterium | reverse complement strand
AGGTGGATGGCGGCGTTGGAGGGGTTCAACCGGCTGGCGCGTTCGAGCAGTTCGAGGTGCTGGGGAAAATCCTTCTGCACCCACGCCTGCTGGGCGGCCTGGAGCATGCGGTCCAGCGAGCCTTTGGAGATCAAGGACGGCCGCTTCATAATCCGGCAGGAACGCCTGCCGCCGCAGAACCCGGATGCAACATGATGCGACGAAGTTAAAGGCGGCGGATTTGAAAGCAAGCCGTCTTTGAATTTTGTGAGAAACAAGGCGAAAAGGTTCCGACCTAAAAACTTTGGTTCACCCGCCGGGAGTTGTCACTATTACGGGACACCCGGACTTGGCGCCACCAGCGGACGGCCGCCGATACCGGTCGCGTCTGCAGGGGTCATTTCGGTGGGTGGTAGCGGCGGCATACTGCCTTCGTTGACTTGTTGCTGGGTCGCCACCCGGGTTGCTTCCTGGAAGAGAATTTGTTGTTCCTCGGTCATGCCCGAGGAAGGTTGTTGAATCAAAGAAGTGCTGTGTGTTTGGCCATTGCCAAAATTCAAGCCGTTGCCAAGACCGCCGGGATTGTTCCCGCCGTTTCCACCACCGTTCATGCCGTTATTTCCATTTCCGCGATTGCCGCCAAAATTGCCAGCCAAAGAACTGCCGCCGCCACCATTAAAAGTGTTTCCCATCGGCCGCGTAAAGCCGCCGGGCGCGGGCTTGAATCCGGGTGCGGGATTGCCGGGGCCGCCTCCGGCGGCGGAGCCCGGTGAACCGGTCGCGGTGGCGGCGACCAGCGGCAGTTCCTGATTCTCGCCGTGGTTGTTGAAGGTCACCACGCCGGCCTTCTCATCAATCTTCACCACCTCGATGTCATCCTGCCGCTGGCCTTCGCTCAAAATGTAATCGGCGTCCGCCGCCGGCTTGCCATCCTTGGCCGGATTGGCCACCTTGAACAACACTTGGAGTTGCCCGAAGATGGACATGATGCCGTTGGGCGTGATTTTGGGCGGTGGCGTGGCGTCCGCCTGCGCGTTGGGATCAACGGGTGCCGGCGGGTTCAATCCGAAAATGTTACGCGTGACCACCGGTGCGTAGGGGTTGCCCGGCAGCACGGCGTCGTCAGCGTGCACCGCCATGTTCAACGCGAGTCCGCCCGCGAGGCAGAACAAAAGGTTCCAGATGATTCTCATGTTTCAAACATACCACGCACCGGCACAGTTTCAAACACCGATGACGAAGCTTGGTTGCAAATTAATTTCCATCTGTCAGCCGTGGCAGAATGTAAAATTCTGCTTCGGCCAAGGCAAGTCGCCTTTAGGTGTTGGCGGAGCTGGGCTTGGTTACAGTGGCGGTTTTTGTTCGCCACCACATGAAAGGTTTGAAATCAGACGACTATCCGTCTTTACGGACCGGCGGGGAGGTTTCAATCGCTTGGCCACTGGCGGCTTGACCTCGCGGCCCGCATCCTTAAACTGCCAACCGTTTTCGCGGCGCATTCGTCTATCGGCTAGGACGTGGCCTTCTCAAGGCTGAAAGAGGGGTTCGATTCCCCTATGCGCTACCAATCTCATGTTTAATCAACGGTATCAATGTGTTTGTGATTTTTTGAATTTCAAAAAACGCAAAGTGAGAATAACGGCGATCTTATTTGCCTTGTTTATCGGAAAAAGGCCTGTTTTCAACGTGATTTACGGCGCTGAAAAATTGATCAGTGAACTGCTAGCCGGGGTGGCATTGTAGTTTTTGCCATAATGTAGCCAAACAGATTGTCGGCAGTGGCGACAAACAAGTGCGTTTTTAAGTCCTGTTCCTGTTCTCGAAACGACCATGAGGAAATGAACCTTACAACCATCCGGCAAACATTTCTGGAAATTGCGTTGGCGACGATGCCAGTAATCGTCTCTGACGCCGAGACGGACACGTCCGGATCGCCAACGAACGACATGTTGCTGCTCGACAGCATGGGGCGGGTAGTGAGAGTGCCCACGAATGAAGTGCCTTCGGAATTGCAGCCCCCCGCCAATGTCGGGCTGGAGCAACAGGTTCCCAACCCGACCAGGGGGGCAAGCATGCCACCAGCGTTGCTGGAACGAATCAACAAGGGCACAAATGGATTCCAGTTTTTCTCCGCCTCGCCGCCCCCGCTCATGCCTTATCTCGCAAGCCAGGACGAATACGGCAATACGGCCATCCGTCCCGATGCGCTCTTTTTCTTCGTCCCGCTGGAAGGTCCGGTGCAAGGGACAAAATACTGGCTTTCGGAATACGGTTTCCGCTATTCGTTGCAGCAAACAATCACGTTCGTCAGTATGACGGGCGTAAAGCAAGGAGACAGCGATTTGGGATATTACACCTTGGATCTTAAAACAAAGTGGAACATTTACAACGCGCCCACCGCCGGCAACGCCGGTTGGATCAGCTCCCAAGTTGAGGACAAGAACGGCTTTGATTCCGCCAGCGGCTCGCAGTCCGCCAAATCCAACCTGGGCACCGTGACCGACCCCACCGGCATCTGGTCGGACGTGAACGGCCTCCGGGTGCCGGAACTCGCGTGGCAAGAGTCCCTGCGCCATGGCGAAATCGTCGTGGTGGCGGGCATGGTCAGCCAGCGGAATTATATTGATGGCAACGCCTATGCCGACAGCGGTCGCAGTGAATTCATCAATTCCGCCCTGATCCACTCGCTGGTGCTGCCCTTGGCGCAATATAATTACGGCCTCAACCTTCAGTGGCAGCCGGTGGATGAATGGTATGCCATGGTCGGCGGTTCAATGGGCGGCAACTCGGCCGGCAATGCACCTTGGGTGGACTATAACGGTGAAAACTGGTCATTGCCTGTGGAAATCGGCTATGCACCGCAGGACTTTTTAGGTTTTGGACCGGGTGTTTACCGCATCCAGCCATTTCTAGCCGGAGCAGAGGTGGGCACCAATAGCACCTCCGGTGGCGGACTGTGCTTCGACTTCCAGCAGCAACTGGGTTCAGACTCATCCTTTGGCTGGTTCGGGCGCTATGGTTTCGGTAATTCCAAAGTGACCGGCGGAGCCGCCGAGCAGGCGGGCACCGGGTTCGTCTTCAAGGGACCCTTCGACCATCTGTTGTTGGACCGGAAGAGTAATGATTTCCTTGGCGTCGGGTTTGTCTGGAGCGAGCCTTCCTACACGACCAAGACGATTTACCATGAGAACGAATACGGCCTTGAGGCGGTCTATGCACTACAATTGACACCGACGATCAAAATCCAGCCTGATTTCCAAATGATTTGGGATCCGACCTTTAACAAAGAACATGACGAGGCGACGGTTTTTCAACTCCAACTGGTCATGTCGTGGTGACTGACGGATTTGACAATTATTGGAATTAACAGTTAAGCCGTGCAGTTGAATGTTTGAAATTACAAGTCAGGCACAGCTTTCCAGCCAATGATTCTGCCATCGGGCAAACGCACGGCATTGGTTTGGTTGAACGCCGCTTTATCCGGCCAGAAACCATCCCCTTCGAGATGCAAAATAGTAGTTTGCAGGGACGCAATCACAACTGGGACGGCCAGATATCCTGCATAACCATTGGCATGTGCCACGACATGATATTTGCCGGGTGAAAGCTCCACGGCAACCGGGCATTGAAGAATGGTTCCAGAATTGTTGTGGACCTTCTTCAGCAGTTTTCCGTCGGCGGCCAAAATGTTGTAGTCGGAATAAATGGGGCTTCTATGATCACGGGCGGCGAAATCGGCGTTGACCTCATAAGCGGAATAAACCACCAGCGTGCCGCTGGTCGAATTGGCAGCCAAAGGTTGATCTGGAGACGGGCCCACGGTGTCGAGCACGGGTTCGTTTTTATCCGTGGTGCAACCTGATAAAAAAGCACCTGCGATAATTGCAACAACAGCGAAATAGGTTTTCATGGCATTTATTATTTTCCACAGTTGTATTCGAATTGCAAGTTTCTGAACGGGCATAATCCATCGTTTAACCGGATCCCGAGCCTGCTTCTGGGATTCTCGCACGCCAGCCCACGAGATTGCCATCAGGCAAGCTGACCAACTCTCTCATTTGCGTGCCTGCCGGATATTTCCAACCGCCGTCCAGATGGACTCTTGTGGTTCGACCGCGCTCGATGATCACCGGCACCTCGACCCGCAGGTAATCATTGGCCCGGGATCTCACGAGGTAGTTGCCGGGCTGGAGCGCCACTTCAAGGGGTGCCTGTTCATAACGCCCAATGGCGTTCCCCACATGCTTCATCAGTTTCCCCTGAAGATTATAAACATCATAATCGCTGTGTTGATACCAGGTGGGATTATTACCTTCAGAGCACCCGTGCAATCTTGAGAACACCACCAGCCTGCCAACAGCCGCCGTGGTTTCCCGGCCATTAGGATTTGGCCCGACGGGCGTAAGCGCGACCGGAGTTGCACATCCGGCCAGCAATAAGCCCAGACTGGCACCCAAAAGACAGCAGATGTTTTTCATAAACTTCATACCTTTCATTTTGGGAGAGGCGTCAGGCGGGAGACTTGGTTTGGCTCGTGCGCCTTCGGGCGGAGGCGGGCATTTTGTCCACAGCACCTTTAAAAAAGCCGCTTGGGCTTGACGGAACCGGCGGCTTTTTCACATCTCTCCGTCTCTACAACAATAGACACCATGAACATTAATCTTTGCTGAAAATAAGATTAAAATGCAACGGCAGCCTGATCCGGCCAGGCTCAACTCACGGCGATTAGCGAAACCCGTTCATCCTGTTCATCACGATCAACTCCGGTGGCGTGCGGATCCAGCACCGGCCTGCCGTCCACCAGAAACCGGTATTGATGATGGCCATGACACAGTTCCACTTGGGCAACCCACCAGCCATCCACCGACCGGCGCATGGGCAGCGGCTGCCAGTGATTGAAATCGCCGGCGATCTCCACTTGTTTTGCGCCAGGCGCGGCGCAGTAAAAATTCACGGGCTTGTGCGAGTTCCTGGCGGAATAAAGCCCGGTGCCTGGAATGTTTTGTGCAGTGTTCATAAAAAAATTCCTTTCCTTGATGCTTTCCTTCCATTTGTGACTTGTTTTCATTTTG
>CAZIFP010000218.1:0-5062 GCA_964538105.1 uncultured Bifidobacteriaceae bacterium | reverse complement strand
TTTTCGAGGAGCGCCGTGCGTTCAAAACGCTTGAGGACATTGCGCTTGCCGCCCAAGGTGGACGCCGCGCGGAGACTGCGATGCTGTGACATAAATAATTTGGTTAAATTTTCAGTAAAAAACGAGCTGTTAGAATAGCAAATCCAAACCTACCCGCAATGACGAATTTACCACTTCAATTCCTGCAAGCGGCGAGCGACTTCCTCGGCGTTGGCGCGACTGTTAAAAGCACTGATGCGGAAATAGCCTTCACCCTTGGAACCGAAGCCGGAACCGGGCGTGACGACCACGTTCGCGTCGTTCAAAATCTTGTCGAACGCCAGCCAGCTCGTCACGCCCTTCGGTGTGCGCACCCAGATATACGGCGCGTTGACGCCGCCGAAAACTTTCAGCCCGGCCTTCTTCGCACCTTTGCGCAGCACTTCGGCATTGCCGAGATAATGTTGGATGAGCGCGTTCACCTGCGTTTTTCCTTCGGGTGAATAAAGCGCCTCCGCCGCGCGCTGGACGATGTAGCTGACGCCGTTGAATTTCGTCGTCGAGCGGCGGTTCCACAGCGGATGCAGCGGCTTCGCTTCGCCGGATTTTGTGAACGCGTTGACAGTCTTCGGAACCACGGTGAATGCGCAGCGCGTTCCGGTGAAGCCGCCGTTTTTCGAGAAGCTGCGGAATTCGATGGCACACTCGCGCGCGCCGGGAATTTCGTAAATCGAATGCGGCACGCCCGGCTCGGTGATGTAAGCCTCGTAAGCCGCGTCGAACAAAATCACCGACTTGTGTTCCAGCGCATATTTCACCCACGCCTCAAGCTGTTCGCGCGTGGCCGCCGCGCCGGTCGGATTGTTCGGCGAGCAGAGATAAATCACGTCCACATGCTTCTTCGGCGGCAGCGGAATGAAACCATTCGCCGGCTTGCACGGCAGATAAACCAGCTTGGCGTAAGCGCCGGCTTCATTTGCTTCGCCGGTGTGGCCGGCCATCACGTTCGTGTCCACATAAACCGGATAAACCGGATCGCTGATGGCAATCTTGTTTTTGCTGCCGAGGATGTCGAGGATGTTGCCGCAATCGCACTTGGAGCCGTCGCTGACAAAAATTTCGTCATCCGCCACGTCGAGGCCCTTGTCGCGGAAATCATCTTGCGCGATGGCGTGGCGCAGCCAGTCGTAGCCCTGTTCCGGCCCGTAGCCTTTGAAGGTTTCGCGCGACGCCATTTCGTCCACGGCCTTGTGCAGCGCGGCGATGACGGCGGGCGGCAGCGGTTCGGTCACGTCGCCGATGCCGCAGCGGACCAGACGTTTCGCCGCGTCGGGATTCGCGTCGCAAAACACCTTCACACGCCGGCTGATTTCGGGGAAAAGGTAGCCAGCTTTGAGTTTGAGATAATTGTCGTTGAGCAATGCCATAATCCAGAAATCAGAATCCAGAATTCAGGAGCCAGAATAAAGCGAAATCGCCCACCGATATGATTTCAGGCAATCGCCGGCGGAGCTTTTTTGTAAATCTGCGGATGCAGCACGCCGACAAACGGCAGGTTGCGGTAGCGCTCGGCAAAATCCAGCCCGTAGCCGACGACAAAATAATCAGGAATCTCGAACCCGACATAATCCGCCTCGATCTTCTCCACGCGGCGCGCGGCTTTGTCCAGCAGCACGCAGGTTTTGATGCGGCGCGGCTTGAGCGCGCGGATTTTCGGCAGCACGCGGCTCATGGTCTTGCCGGTGTCAAGAATGTCGTCCACCAGCAGCACGTCGCGGTTGCGCACGTCGAGGCGCAGTTCCTTGGTGAATACCAGCTCGCCAGATTCCGTGCCGAGACCGTAACTGGAAACGCCGATAAAATCCAAACGCAGCGGCAGGTTCAAATGCCGGATCAAATCCGCGAGGAACATCACCGTTCCGCTCAAAAGCGAGACGACCACCATTTCGTGTCCGCGAAAATCTTTTTCAATTTCCCGTGCGAGAATTTTGATGCGCCGGGCCAACTGTTCGTCGGTGATGAGCACACGCTCGACTTCCTCGCGCCAGCGGGGCGGCACGGAGTCTTTTCGTTTTGAATTTTTACTTTTAAGTTGGGTGTTCACAATTTTCAGGTGCGGCGTCCGAGCGCCTTGTTTATTTCCTGCGCGAGCCAGTCGGCTTCCGGTTTGCTCGCGATGTCGGCGGCAAGAGCGGTTCCGCGGCGGACTTCGCGGAGCTGCATTTTCAACGACGGCAACCGGCCGGTTTGCTGATAGTCCGCCTTGTCCGCAGCAAAGCGGTCGGCGGTGGCGCGCGGGACGAGCTTGATGGCCCAATAGACTTTCGAGCCGCTTTGCATGCCGGGCTGGGTGATGATTTCCGCGATGTCGGCGGCAGCGAAGCGGCGCGTGCGGCGGAACAGCAGCCAGCGGTTCACAGCCGTCACACCGTCGCGCCCGACGGTGACACGGCTGGATTTGAACCAGGCATTGAACACGCCAAACAAAATAAAAACGTCAAAGAGACCGAAGACAATCGGAAATAAAATCGGCGCGTGTTTCACAATCATCAACCAGAGGAAACCGCTCCAGACGGCGCAAACCAAGGTAAGCATCAGAGCGGAACCCAAATTGCGCGCGGCGGGAAAATAAAATTCGCGGCCTTCGGGACCGTCGGTGACGGCGATGCGCGAGTTTTCGTCGCGTCGGATTTCCTCGACGCTTTCCTGCAACGCGGCGGTGGGATCGGGATCTTCCGCTGTTTTTTCGGCGGTCATCGCGCCGGCGACGTGGAAGACGGGCACCTCAAACCGGGCGGAAAATCCGGGGCCGGACATTTTGGCATTGGCTTCGAGTCGCCAGTGGATGCCGTCGCCGCTGTCCGGCGTGGCTTCGGGCTGGTCGCCGGGGAGTTTGAAGTAAACCGGGATGCCGGAGCGGCCGGGTTCGAGTTCGGGCAGATCGGCTTCAGGCCGGAAGATTTTTTCTTCCTGCCAGAGGATGTTTTCCTGTGTGTGACGGTCCTTGCCGCCGCCAGTGGTGAAGCGGCGCACGCAGGAAAGTTTCAGGTGCAGTCCGTGTTCAAGATGAAGCCGCGTGCCGACGAGAATCTGTCCCTCCAAAGTGCCGCCCATCGGCGC
Organism: uncultured Bifidobacteriaceae bacterium; assembly: GCA_964538105.1. Classification (GTDB taxonomy): domain Bacteria; phylum Verrucomicrobiota; class Verrucomicrobiia; order Limisphaerales; family UBA11358; genus UBA11358. The sequence continues at coordinate 1,963 of CAZIFP010000218.1, read as the reverse complement.
GGGAATCTGCGCGAGTTCAAAAAAACAGTCGCCAAAGCGGCGATGCGCCAGCCACGCGCGGGCGAAAGCGATGAGAAATGCCAGGCCGATAAGAGGGAAAATTAGAACAAACAGAACCCCTTGATTGCCCTTGTGCAATTCCTGGGGCAGCAAAACAAATGTGAACGGGGCACTTATGCCGCAAAGCAGGACGCCCAAGACAAGATAAACCCAGCTTTGCGCGGTGGCGGTGGATTTGATTTTGCCGGTGGCCCATTCCGGGCGCACGAGCCAGAGCTGGTCGGCGTAGCGTTGTTTTAGTTCTTCGTTCTGCCGCACTTTTTTGCCGCCCCAAATCGCGGCGGTCATCAGACCGAAACCGATGAGGGAAAAAACCGACCCGAAACCGCACAGGGCAAAACCGTTCCTGGCGTCGCCGGCGGAAAGCTTTTTCACGCCCTGGACGAATGCGAAAATCCCGAACCCGGCAAACGGCAGACTGAATAGGATCAGGAAAATAGTTGCTCCGACACCGCCGGATTTTTTCGGCGGACTGGGATTGGCGCTGAAACTCAATTCCATTGCCGGTTATTTTAGAATGGCATCGAGGTTGTCGAGGCACAACTGCGACCACGTTTCCATCTGGTCGCGTTTGGCCTTCAATTCCTCGATGGGCAGCAGTTCGACCTGCGTGATGACCTGTTCTCTTTTCTGTACCTGGCCGGGCTGGCAGCGCAAAACGTGGACAACGCCGAAATGCACCGAGCCAACCTCGGTGGAATCATCATTGATGAGGCCGACGGGAACTGCCTTGAATTCCCCCGACACGGAAAGCTCCTCGCAGACCTCTCGTTTCACCGCATCCTGAAACGCTTCCATGCCAAACGAACTTAATCCAAAAAGCGTTTCGTCCTCGTTGTTGATGTGACCGCCGATGCCAACTGAACCTTTGGCGACCAGCCGCTGTTCGCCGGCTTTTTTGCCGCGCACATAATGGAGAATATTTTTGCCATCGGTGATGACGACATACGGAATCACCTGCTTGAAGCTGGGATCGGTCTCGGCCCTGGCGCGCGGCATGAAATGGTTGTTTTTCTTTTCCAGAATCACCGGCAGGTAGCGGCTCACGTCGGCGCTGAAACCTTGAAAAATTCCCAGCCGCTCAAACAACGAACGGGGGAAAACTAAAACATTCTCATCTGAAATCGCCATAATCGTTTGAGAATATCGGAGCCGGAATTTGGAAGCCAGAAATTAGCGGCCAAAAAATTTGCGCCATCCAGCGGCGTATTCCGGCTCCTTAATTTTGCCGCCGAAATTTTTGCGCTTTGAACTTGCCGCCGCGAACCGTATAACAATGGCATGTTGCCTACGCTTTTAGCCAACGGCGGTGCGATGATCTGGCTCATTCTCATCGCCGGAGCCGTCGCCCTCGTCGTGTTCATCGAGCGCGTCCTGCACTGCCACCGCGCGCAAATCAACTCCGCCGAGTTCCTCAACGGCGTGCGCAACGTGCTCAAGCGCGACAACGTCGTTGAGGCCATCTCCATCTGCGACGCCACGCCCGGCCCCGTTTCGCGGCTGGTCAAAACCGCGATCCTCAACCGCGACAAGGGCCGCGAACGCGTGCGCGAGGCCGTCGAGGAAGCCGGCCTGACCGAAGTGCCGCTGCTCGAAGAACGGTTGAACCTGCTCGCCACCATCGCGCAGATCGCGCCGCTGCTCGGCCTGCTCGGCACGATCATCGGCTTCATGGATGTTTTCCAGGGGTTGCAAGCCGACGGCCTTTACGCGCACATCAGCGGCGAACATTCGCTGGCGGAGGGCATCTGGAAGGCGCTCATCTGCGCGGGCGCGGGCATCGCGGTGGCGATCCCGGCGCACGCGGGCTATAATTATCTCGTCAGCCGCATCAACAAAATCGTCCTCGACATGGAGCGCGCCGCCGGCGAAATCGTCAACATCGTCACCGAAAACGGCAACG
>CAZIFP010000217.1:0-5105 GCA_964538105.1 uncultured Bifidobacteriaceae bacterium | reverse complement strand
AGCCGTTCTTCACCACCAAGGGCAAGACGCATCGCGGCCTCGGCCTGGCGCTGGCCTACGGCATCGTGACGAACCACGGCGGCGGCGTGGCGGTGTCGAGCCAGCAGGGTGTGGGCGCGTCGGTGCGAATCTATCTGCCGGCGGAAAAGGGATTGCTTCGGGAAATCACCGCCACCAACGAGAATCTGCACGGCACCGAAACGATTCTCGTGGTGGACGACGAACCACTGATGCTGACGATGGCGGAAACGATCCTGACGGAGTTTGGTTATCGCGTGCTGACTGCCGGCAGCGGCCAGAAGGCGATGGCCATTTTGTCGCGCGAGGACACCAAGGTGGATTTGCTCATCACGGACCTGGTGATGCCGGTGATGAGCGGGCGCGAACTCGTCGAGCGCGTGCGGCAGTTGCGGCCGGAGACGAAGATTTTGTGCATGAGCGGTTATTTGATGCCGGCGGACCGGCAGAGCGGCACGGCGTATCTGCAAAAACCGTTCACGAGCCGCGAAATGTTGGCCAAAGTCAAACTGGTGGTTGCCTCGCACCAAGTAGTTGACTGAAATCCGATTTTGAGGTTAAATTGCGCTTATGCAAATTGAGAGCCTAAAAATGTTCTGCGACCTGGCCGAAACTGAAAGCTTCACCAAGGCCGCCCAGATCAGCGGAGTCACGCAATCGGCCGTCAGCCAGCAGATCAGCTCGCTGGAACGGATTTTCAAATCGCTGCTCATCGAGCGCAGTAAAAAACGCTTCCGGCTCACGCGCGAGGGCCAGGTGCTTTACGATTACAGCAAGCAGATCATCCAGTCCTACGAGTCATTGCACAGCAAATTGCAGGAGTTGAAGGACATCATTTCCGGCACCATCCGCGTTGCGACGATTTATTCCATCGGTCTGCATGACCTGCCGTCGTATGTCAAAAGGTTCATGAAGAGCTATCCGACGGTCAACGTCCACGTCGAATACCGCCGCGCCAACCAGGTTTATGACGACGTGTTGAGCAATGTGGTTGACATGGGCCTCATCGCCTATCCGGTCAAGGATCCCAAGATGGAAATCGTCGCGCTCCGCAAGGAACCGCTGACGCTGATCTGCCATCCGCAGCATCCGTTCGCCAAACTGAAATCGGTGAAACTCAAGGCGCTTACCGGCCAAAGCATCATCGGTTTCGAGCCGGACATCCCTACGCGCAAGGCGCTGGACAAGATTTTGAAGGAACACGGCGTCGAGATAAAGCACGTCATGGAATTCGACAACATCGAAACCGTGAAGCGCGCCGTGGAGATTGACGCCGGCGTCTCCATCGTGCCGCTGGGCACCATCGCGCAGGAAATCGCCAAACAGACGCTCGTCGCCGTGGAAATTGAAGACGGCGATTTCTTTCGCCCGATCGCTGCGATCTACAAAAAGAACAAAGTGCTGTCGCCGGCAATGAAGCAGTTCCTGACGATCCTGAAAGAAGCCGCTTGATCCACATTTGAAACAAAAAAACGGGCGCCGCCAAAACGTCGCCCGTTTTTGTTTGTTGAAATCACTTTGCCGTGCAGAAAACTTCTCATTAACACCCGGCTTCAGCCGGGTGCGAAAGGAGCAAGCGGAGAAAACCGTTTAAACGGTTTTTCATTGGCGCGTCCGTGGTTCACCGCGTTAAAACGCGGTGCTAATGAAATGATTCCAACAGGATAAAATCACTTCAAGTTCGCCGGATTCAGCGGCTTCAATTCCTTCTTCAGGAAAATGCCGTCTTTGCGGATCAGTTCGCCGTCGAACCACACCTCGCCGCCGCCCCATTCCTTGCGCTGGATCAGCACCATATCCCAGTGGATCGCGCTCTTGTTGCCGTTGCCGCAATCCTCGTAGGCCTGGCCCGGCGTGAAGTGCAGCGAGCCGGCGATTTTCTCGTCGAACAAAATGTCGCACATCGGGCTTAAAATATAAGGATTGAAGCCGAGCGAAAATTCCCCGATGTAACGCGCGCCGGCATCCGTGTCCAAAATTTCATTCAGCCGCTTCGTGTTGTTCGCCGTCGCCTCGACGATTTTTCCGTCCTTCAACACCAGCCGCACGTTCTCAAATTTCGTTCCGGCGTAAAGCGTCGGCGTGTTGAACTGGATCACGCCGTTCACCGAATCCTTCACCGGGCAGGAAAAAACTTCGCCGTCGGGAATGTTGCGGTCGCCCTTGCACATCTTCGCGCCGATGCCCTTGATGCTGAAACTCAAATCCGTGCCGGGTGCGACCAATCGGACGCGATTGGTCTTCTTCATCAATTTTTCCAGCGGCAGCATCGCGCGGCCCATCTTCGCGTAATCCATCGTGCAGACGTCGAAGTAAAGATTCTCAAACGCCTCGGTGCTCATGCCCGCCGCCTGCGCCATGCTCGGCGCGGGCCAGCGCAGCACGCACCAGCGCGTCTTGCCCACGCGATAATCCTGCACCGGCCGGATGACGCGCGAATACAGCTTCATGCGGTCGCTGGGCACGTCGGCGTTTTCGTTCATGTTGTCCGCGCCGCGGATGGCGATGTAAGCCTGCATCTTTTTCATGCGGAACATCTCCAGGTCGCGCACATCTTTCGCCTGCTGCTCCGTGATGCCGAGCAACTGCTCGCGCCCGACGCGCGTGTGCCGCGTCTCGACGAACGGCGTGGCGCCCGCCGCGCGCACGGCGCGGATGAGTTCCACGGTGAATTCGTCCGGCACGTCAATCATGTCGAGCAGGATGCGGTCGCCTTTTTTAAGCTCGGTGGAATAGTTCACGAGCAGTTTGGCCAGTTTGGTGTAACGCGGGTCGGTCATATATTGGGAATAGATTAAGGAGAACGGGCCGAAGAATCAAACCCGCGTTCGGGCGCGGGGAAAGTTTGGGCGATGGGGACATTAACACCGTCGCCCGCGGCGTTATCATGAACGAGACGAAGTTTCCCGCCTTCACCCGATTGCCGCCGCCTTCGTCTGACGATGCCCTCTCCATCCATACATAATGGCGGCAAATTCAAATCGTTCACCGCCCCGTCCTCCGCCGGCGCGGGGAAAGTTTGGGCGATAAGGACATTCACACCGTCGCCCGCGGCGTTATTAAACCCAACGAAGTGCCATTCCACCCACATTCGCCGCCCACACTTTCGTTGGCACGATGTCCTCTCCGCTATGTATACATTGGCGGCGAAAATCAAAAATTCAAAGCCCTTCACGGCACCAAACCGAAGGAGAATTGGTAGGGTCATCGCGCTGCGATGACCGGACGGCGCAGCGCGCCGTCCCTACCCTTTCACGCCGGCACCGGGCCGAACGAGATGACGTTGCTGAAAGGCGTGGACTGGTTGCCGTCGCCGTCCTCGCCGCAAAACTTCACCTGCCACCACGTCACGTTGTCGGGCACGATATCCGAGTCCGGCGCGGGAAAATGACTCGTCTGCGTGTCGCCGGAATCCGACCACGTCGTGCCGCCGCTGTCGCGCACCCAGATTTGCCAGTAAGTCTGCGCTGCGCCGCCATAAGTGACCGTCCACATTCCGTTGGCATCGCGCACCGCCACCGGGGCCACCGTGGGCGGCGCGGGCGGCGTGGGCGTGTGCGGCGAGAGCAAACTTGACTGCATATACAAATCCAGTTGCGCCGGCTGACGCGGGAATTGCAGCCCGATGGTCAGCAGATTTTTGAACAGCTCCAGTTGCAGCGCCGAGCGCGCCGCGTTCTTGGCCGTCATGGCAGCGTCCTTGGCGCCGGTTGACGATTCGCTGGGTGCATACACCGCGTTCCAACCCGTGAGCAGCGCCGTGGCGTCCGTCACCACCTGCGCGCCCAAATCCGGCTGGTTGGCGGTGAGCGCCGCGATGAGCGTGGACAGGTTGTTGCCCACCTGGTCATCCGGCGCACGGTTGAAGGCGTTGCGACCGTTCGGGAAAAAGGTCGCCAGCGCCGCCGCGTTCTCGCCGTATTTGCCTTCCAGCACCAGATAAATCTTGCTGATGGCCGCCGGCATGGCGCTGAGAAAATCCGCCTTGGCCGCCTTGGAGGTTACCCGCTGCCCCAGTTTGCCCTGATCCGTTTGGTAGGCGGAGTTGACCCCCGCCAGCGCCGCCGTGGTGGGCGCGATGCGCGCGGTCAAAAAACTGTTTGGGATGTTGCTGGTCATCTTCGTCAGATGATCCGTGGTGAACGACAGCAAATGATTCACGCTGATGCTCGAATCGTCAAAGGGATTGGTCAGCACTTTATGGAGGTCATACATAGGAGTTTTGGGATGGGGGTTTGGGGAGCGTCCGGCCCGTCATGGCGGAACTGGCCATAATGGAATTAGTTCCAACGAGCCATGCGGTTGCCGGATTCATTTATTCTTCCGCCGTCCATCATGCGCCACGACCAAACATTGACTCTCCCTATTTTGGCTTTCTTCGGCACTCCTAAATCACCCCGGAAACCCGGTAGGCGGACCAGCCGCCAGGCGGATGAGGCTGATCGGATGTTCCCGCCCTTGCGAATGGCCCAATTTGTGCAGTTTGGGTCATGATTCTCCCGCGCAAGACCAAATTGATGTCAGTTTGGTCATGATTCTCCCGCGCAAGACCTAATTGATGTCAGTTTGGTCATTTTTCTGCCACGGACGGCCAAAACCGCGCCGTTTGGGCCAGCTTTTTCCCCTACGCCAGCCGCCGCCTTTTGGTGATGGCCCAAACGCGCCGCCACTGGCTCCAAAAACCGCTGGACAAACCTTTTCCGCAGGTTCAGAGTCGAATCCAACAAAAGTGTTAGACCGCAATAATGCGGCCGACCCATTGTTAGCATAAAGCATTTATGAAAAAACTAATCCCATATATTCTTGCTTACCTCATCATAGCGATTGGCACATCGGCATACTCGCACTTTGCCAGCCATTCACACGCCATCCCGTATCCACCCAATTCAGTCACCGTGATTACGACGTTGTCTCACGACGAGTTGGCAGCCAAGCTCCAGCAGGTTGGATTGCCTGAAACAGAGCATTTGCAGACTTTGACCGTGAGACGTGCGCCGGTTGCTTCGCTGGTTTATCATTTTGTATTTTATGCGGTTATCTTTTCGGCCTTTGCCGGATTGACGCTTATATTTCAGCGAGCGTTCCGC
>CAZIFP010000216.1:0-5130 GCA_964538105.1 uncultured Bifidobacteriaceae bacterium | reverse complement strand
CGGAAGTGGATCGCGTCCGTCACGTCATCCTCGGCATCGGCGTGGACGTGAATCAGGACGCGTCGGAATTTCCAGCGGAACTGCGAAAGATTGCCATGTCGTTGAAAATAGAAACCGGAAAGGAGATTTCCCGCGCGGAACTGGCAACGGAAATCTTGCGCGAACTGGACTTTGATTACGCGCGGATTTGCGGCGGAAAATTTCCCGCCGTCGCCGACGAATGGGAAGCCGGCTGCGCGACCATTGGCAAAAATGTTTCGGTGCAGATGGGCACGCGTCAGATTCGCGGCCGCGCCGAGGCGCTGGACGACGCCGGCGCGCTGCTCGTCCGCACGGAGCACGGCCATCTGGAACGCGTCATCGGCGGCGATGTAACGCTGGAAAAGTAGGTTCCCGCAGATTTCGCAAATGATCGCAGATTTATTCAAAAACTTTGTTTTCATCGGCGGAAATCTGCGTAATCTGCCGGTGGCTACATGAATTCTGATCCACAAACTTATGCCATCATCGGTGCGGCGATGGAGGTGCATCGTGAGTTGGGGCATGGATTCCATGAAGCTGTTTATAAGGAAGCGCTGGAAGTGGCATTAACCGCGCGCCAGATTCAATTTCAGCGTGAAGTTTCGCTGCAGATCCGCTATAAAACCCAGCCGCTGGCCTGTGCTTACAAGGCGGATTTTATCTGCTTCAGCGAAATCTTGGTTGAGCTGAAAGCGATTGACCAATTGGGCAATCCAGAAAAGGCCCAAGTTATCAATTATCTGAATGCCACGAAATTTACCGGTGCCCTGCTGATAAATTTTGGTTCTCCGAGCTTGGAATATCAACGGATGGTCTTGAACCACCCGGAAAACAAAGCCCAAAAAATCTGCGCCCATCTGCGCAATCTGCGGGAATATGATTTTACTTTTTGACATCGGCAACACGCACACGCACATCGGCCTGGCAGACGACCGGCGCGTGTTGAAACAGGCAAACATCCCGACGCTGACCTGGTTTGGTGGCGGTGCGGCGGCGCTGGTAAAGAAGTTTGCCGGTAAAAATAAAATCACCGGCGCGGTTCTGTGCAGCGTCGTGCCGCGCGCGACACCGCTCGTGCAAAAGACCATTCGTTCAGTTTGGAAAATTTCGGCGCTGGAACTTAACGCCAGGACAATTTCCGGCGTCGGCATTGATTATCCAAAACCGAATTCCATCGGCCCGGACCGGCTGGCGAATGCGGTGGCCGCGCGCCGGCGTTTCGGCGCGCCGGTGGTGGTGGTGGATTTCGGCACGGCGGTCACGTTTGACGTTGTGGATGCGCGCGGGAATTACATCGGCGGCATCATTGCGCCGGGGCTGGCGGCGATGACGGATTATCTGCACGAGAAAACGGCGCTGCTGCCCAAGATTCAGATCCGCGAAGTGACCGCCGTCATCGGAAAAAACACCGGACAGGCGATGTTGATTGGCGCGGTGCATGGCTATCGTGGCCTTGTTCGCGAATTAATTGCGGAACTGAAACGTGATTTGAAAATTAAAAAACTGCCGGTGGTTGCGACGGGCGGCTACGCGAAGCTGATCGCCGCAAAGCTGCCGGAAATTTCCGCCGTCGCGCCGGATCTGACGCTCGAAGGTCTGCGACTGGTTTGGCAAAATCAGGTTGCCCGATCGCACTTGAAACCAGCACCAGATTCTTAAGCCGTTTGTGAGCGCGAAGAAGAAAATTCTGGTGGTGGACGACGAAGCGCTGGTTTGCGAGGCGATTGCGATGATGCTGTCGTTTGACGGTTACGAAGTGGTCACGGCCGGCAGCGGCAAGGCGGCGCTGGCCTTGTTCGCGCCGGGCAAGTTTGACATCGTCACCACCGATTACATGATGCCGGAGATGAACGGTGCGGAACTGGCGCTGGCGCTCAAGGCGCTGGTGCCGGGCCAGCCGGTCATCATGATCACCGCGCACTCTGACATGCTGAAATCGTCCGCCGTGCCGCTGACTGGAGTGGACCAGGTGGTCAACAAGCCGTTTCAGTTCACCGAACTTCGGGCAGCCATCCAAAAGGCTATGGTCGGTTGATTCAATGCCGTTGCGCTTGCGTCACGCTGCAACCTATCAACAAACTCCGCAATTGCCCGCCGCTGGATTTCCGCCAATAATGTCCGCTCTATGTCGAGCAGCCGCAGACAATATCCGTTTCACCTGATTGAACCCAAGTGGCAGCAAATCTGGGAACAGCAGCAGGCTTTCCGCGCGTTCAATCCCGGCGACGAAATTCCGGCGAACCATCCGTTCGCCGCGCGTCACAAGGTTTCCGGCAAAGTTTCCGCCGCGCAATTGCCGGAAAAATTTTACATCCTCGACATGTTTCCATATCCGAGCGGCGCGGGCCTGCACGTCGGGCATCCCGAAGGCTACACGGCCACGGACATTCTCGCGCGTTACCGTCGCGCCTGTGGCTTCAACGTGCTGCATCCGATGGGCTGGGATGCGTTCGGACTGCCCGCCGAGCAATACGCCATCAAGACCGGCCAGCATCCGCGCGTGACGACCGAGGCGAACATCGCCAACTTCACGCGCCAGATCAAAAGCCTCGGCTTCAGCTACGACTGGTCGCGCGAACTCGCCACGACCGACGTGGAATATTTCAAGTGGACGCAGTGGATTTTCCTGAAGCTTTACAATTCGTGGTTCAATAAGAAAACAAATAGAGCTGAACCGATTGAAAATTTGGAATACCCTTCAAAATGGGGCGAATCTCAACGTCGCATTTATCGTGATTCCAAACGCGTTGCCTACGTTTCCGAAGCTCCCGTGAATTGGTGCCCTGAACTCGGCACGGTTCTCGCAAACGAAGAAATCATTGATGGCAAAAGTGAAGTTGGTGGATTTCCTGTAATCCGGAAACCAATGCGCCAATGGATGCTGCGCATCACCGCCTACGCCGAAAAACTGCTGGCCGACCTCGACACGATTGACTGGAGCGATTCGCTCAAGGAAATGCAGCGGAACTGGATCGGCCGCAGCGAAGGAGCCAGCGTCCTGTTTAAGGTGGATTCGGATGATTCCACAATCGAAGTTTTCACGACTCGGCCTGATACATTGTTTGGCGCGACGTATATGGTGCTTGCACCTGAGCATTGGGCGGTAGCACAAATCACCACGCCACAACAACAGAATGCCGTTCGTGATTACAAGGTCTCAATTGCTGGTAAATCTGACTTAGACCGCACCGAACTCGCCAAGGAAAAGACCGGCGTGTTCACCGGCGCTTACGCTATCAATCCCGTCACCGGCGAGAAAATCCAAATCTGGATTGCCGATTACGTTCTCGCCAGCTACGGCACCGGCGCGATCATGGCCGTGCCGGCGCATGACGAACGCGACTTTGAATTTGCGGCTAAATTCAAACTACCAATCGTCGAAGTAATTGAACCAGATTTTCAATGGAAATTCATAGATCCGGTGACGAAGCTTGGAAAAGAAATGGGAGTTGAAGGCACTGTTAAAGGACATCTCTTCGATTCTGTTTCCGGAAAGCTTCTGGAAATTTGGAATCCAAGCCAACCGTTTACAAGCATGGCTGGCGTGCTAAAAAACTCTCAAGCATTCGACGACCTCTCTGTATCCGAAGCCAAAAAGAAAATCACTGCTTGGCTGGAAGAAAAAGGTCTCGGCAAGAAAACCATCAACTACAAACTGCGCGACTGGCTGTTCAGCCGGCAGCGTTACTGGGGCGAGCCTTTCCCAATTATTTGGAAAAAGGATGCCGCCGGAAATCCGTATCATGAAGCGTTGCCGGAAAGTTCGTTGCCGTTGCTGCCGCCGTTGCTGGAAGATTACAAGCCCACCGCCGACGGCCAGCCACCACTCGCCCGCGCAAAAGACTGGCTTAATTTGCCCGATGGCTCTGTGCGTGAAACAAACACGATGCCGCAATGGGCCGGCTCGTGCTGGTATTACTTGCGTTACACGGATGCAAAAAATAATTCCGTGTTTGTCGGCAAGGACGCAGAAAATTATTGGATGGGCGGAAAATCCGCCGGTGTTGATTTATACGTTGGCGGCACGGAGCACGCGGTGCTGCACCTGCTTTACGCGCGGTTCTGGCACAAGGTTTTGTTTGACCTCGGCTGCGTCTCCACACCCGAACCGTTTTTCAAGCTGGTCAATCAAGGACTGATTCTTGGCGAGGACGGGCAGAAAATGTCCAAGTCGCGCGGCAACGTGGTGAATCCCGACGACGTGCTGGCGGAATATGGCGCGGATGCGTTCCGGCTTTACGAAATGTTCATGGGGCCGTTGCAGGACACCAAGCCGTGGAACACCAAGGGCGTCGAGGGCGTTTACCGTTTCCTCGGCCGCGCGTGGCGCCTGTTCGTGGATGAAAAATCTGAAACCGCATATGAACAGGCGGAAGCTTTGGCCACAGAGAACGCAAAGGAACGCAAAGAACTGCTGGATTTAATTTTGCTCGACGGCGGCATTTCCAACCTGGACGCCACGCCCGCGCAACTCAAAACGCTCCACGCGTGCATCAAGAAAGTCACCGAGGATTTGGACGGGATGCGCTTCAACACGGCGATTTCCGCGATGATGGTTTTTATCAACGAGGCGATGACCTGGCAGACCAAGCCGCTGTCCGTGATGAAGACATTTCTGCAACTGCTCGCGCCATTCGCGCCGCACATCGCCGAAGAACTTTGGGCGCGGCTGCATGCCACGTTCGGGCAAACCGCGCCATCGTTGGCTTATGCGCCGTGGCCAAAGTTCGACGCGGCTTTGCTGGTCGAATGCGAGATTGAAATACCCGTGCAGGTGAACGGCAAGTTCCGTGACGTTATCAAAGTGGCGGCAGCTGCAGACAATGCAACCATTGAAGCGTTGGCTCAAGCATCGGAAAAGACGCGGCCGTTTCTCGCCGGCAAGACGATTAAAAAAATCATCATCGTGCCGAAGAAGATGGTGAATTTGATTGTCGGCTGAACTGAAGATTCTGTCGCGCGAAGGCGGCGAAGGAAGAAAAGGTTTTCCCTTCGCACACTTCGCGGTCTTCGCGCGAAATCATTTTTCCCCGCTGGCAAGAATGGTCTGAAAGTGCGGCGGCTGTTCCTCGGCGGCGACGATGCTGATTTCGATTTTCTTGAAGCCGG
>CAZIFP010000215.1:0-5144 GCA_964538105.1 uncultured Bifidobacteriaceae bacterium | reverse complement strand
ATCAATTTCACCGTCGCAGGACTGCCCGGTTCACATTGCGAAACGGCAAGCTGCAATCCATGGGCATCAGGAACATCCGCTCCATTGAACGAAGTGATCACATCGCCCGGTTTGATGCCGGCCTTTTCGGCGGGCGTGCCGGGCACCACATCGCCGACCAGCGCGCCGTTCTGGGTGGACAAATTAAATTGCTGCTGCAGGCCTGGCGTAATGTCCTGCGGCAGGATGCCCAGATAGCCGCGCGTCACCTTGCCGCCCTTGATCAGGCGTTCCATGGAGCGACGGGCCAGATTGCTCGGCACGGCGAATCCAACTCCCTCGTTGCCGCCGCTGTCCGAAGCGATCCAAGTATTGATGCCGACCAGCCGGCCTTCGGCGTCCACGAGCGGTCCGCCGGAATTTCCATGATTAATGGCCGCGTCGGTCTGGATAAAATTTTGATAACCCGGTATGCCTTCATAATGACGGCCCAATCCGCTGATAATGCCCATTGTCACGGTCTGCCCGATGCCGAACGGATTGCCGATGGCGAGAACGATGTCGCCGACTTCCAACTGGTCGCTGTCGGCGAGCGTGATGGCCGGCAGATCCTTCGCGTCAATTTTCAAAACCGCCACGTCAGTCTGCGGATCGGTGCCAATGACTTTGGCGATATATTCTTTTTTCTTGTCGTCGCTGAAAGCGACCTTGATTTCATCCGCGCCAGCCACCACGTGATTGGCGGTCAGGATGTAACCGTCGGGCGAAACGACGGAGCCGGAACCAAGCCCATGTTCCGTGCGCGACTGCGGCTGGTCATCCTGCGGAAACCGGTCGCCGAAAAACTGCCGGAACATCGGGTTGTTCCGGAATGGATTTGGCATTGGCTGCACGCGGATGGTGCGCGAGGAATAGATGGTCACCACGCTCGGCGCGGCTATTTTGACGATGGGCGCGAAACTGGTGCCGAGCCGCGCGTCGCGGTTGACGGGCGTGGTCGAAACGCTGATGTTCGGAGCGGAATCCTTGCCCCAGAGCGTCAGGTGAAACACGACACACACGAGCAAGGCACCCGTAACAGCGGAGACAAATCCGGCAAACGGCTTAAGAATTGATTTCATAGCTTCGGTGAAATGGACACCGGAGCGGCGCGGACGTTCAAACGGGGGCGCTTACCTGGCCGCGGAATTGGTCTGCATTTTCGCAACGTCCTCCGCCTTGATGGTCTCGATTTTCGCGCCGTGTTTCATCTCCTCGGCGGAAGGGACCTTGATAATGTCACTGCTGAGCGGTTGGGCGGCCGCCGGCGCCGGCGTGGCTTTGGTGTCGAGCAGTTCCACTTCAAAAATCAACGTCGAGTTCGGTGGGATGCCGCGATTCCCCTGTTCACCGTAGGCCAGCTCGGAGGGGATGAATAATTTCCACTTGGAACCGACCGGCATTTTTTCCAGCGCCTCGGTCCACCCGTGGATGACGCCGCCGACCGGGAACGAAGCGGGCTGGCCGCGCTTGTAGGAGCTGTCAAATTCCGTGCCGTCCAGGAGCGAGCCGCGATAATTCACCGTCACCGTGTCGGTGGCCGCCGGAACCGCACCAGTGCCGGTGGTGAGGACTTGATATTGCAATCCATCCGGCAGCGTGATCACGCCGGAATTGTTTTTATTGGCCGCCAGAAACGCCGCGCCGGCCACCTTGTTGGATTCCGCCATCGCCTGCCGCGCCTTCATCTGCTTGGCCATCACCTCCTGCTGAAAAGCCTTCAACGTGCTTTGCATTTCCGATGCCGTCAGCAACGGCGCGCCGCCGGGCTGCATGTCTTTCATGCCGCGCAGGACCAGATCCAGGTTGATGTCGAGGTTCTGCTGCTGAAAGTTGTGGCCGATGGACATGCCGATGGCATAACTGGCCCTGTCCTTGTCATTGCTCAAAATGTTGGTGTTGTCGGCCAGCAACGGCGCGACGAATCCCACGGAAAACATCACGGACAATAGAATGCGTTTCATAAATTTAATTTTGGAGGCCGTATTATGCGTAACATGAAAAAAAATGCAACGGGTTTTTACAGGCGGATGGAAATCCGGCCGGAATGACGAATGCCGTCAGGAATTTACGGCTTGGACGGCGGGGGATTGGTTTCCGGCATGGCGGCCGGGCTGGAACCAGCTTTAACCTCTGGGACGTTGACCCGCCTGGCCGTGAAATCCTCCTCGGCCACGTCACCGACCTTGCGGTGGAACTTGATTTCGTCGCCGTAAAGCCTGCCGGTGTAGATGATGCTCAGATCGTTGTCACCGAACTTCAACGATTCGACGAAAGTGATGGTGTTGGTGCCCGCCGAGCCTTCGGTGATGACCACCTCGTTGGTGCCCATGTCCCGCTCGCCAGTAGCGGTGCCGGTCACGTTGGTGCCGGAGACCTTGAGATCGAACGTGTATTTTTGCAGGCCGATCTGCGAATCGAACTGGCCTTTCCATTTTCCGGCAAAACCGTCTTGTGACCGGGCCAGGCCCGCGATTGCCAGAGCGAAAACGGTCAGAGCGAATATCTTTGTAAATTTTTCCATTGATAGATTTTAATTAAACGCCTCCAGCAAACCAAATCTATGCGTTCGTGGCAATACTGGCTGTCATGTCAGAGCAGCGATTTGACCAGATAGTAGCCGCCAAATAAAAGCCCCAGACACGGCACCGCCTGCATCAGAAAAACCGGCAGCACCAGCGATTTGATTTTCTTAGCCGCCAGAAATGTTCCTGTGGATTCAATGAGCAGAAACAGGCCGGCGCTCAACAGGATGATCTTCACGCTGCACCACGCCGCCGGCAATTCAATCAAATCCCGCCAGGTGCATTGCATGGCCACGCTAAAAAACGAACCTTGATGCTCGCCGATATTCGGAGCCATGAGGGCTAAACCGAGCAGGCCCAGCCCGGCGAGGCTTAAAAGACAGATTTTACAGGGGGTTTCGCGCTGTCTGTTTTCGTTGGTCATGCGGATTACAAATTTGATGGCCTAACTAATAATTGGGTTTGAAGAAAGGTGCTTCACAACCCGTAGAAAATCAAGTGATGAAAAATCGAATTTTAAAACGGGCAACGGAGAACTTTCGAGCCTGCCAGCTGCGCCAACAGGTTCGCTGTGGAAATTTGCCGGACAATGATGCCGAAATGTCAGTTCTTCGCTTTTCCGGCCTGTTCTGCGTAATACTTTTGAATTTCCTCCGCCGTGGCTGGCTGCGGCCAGACCCAGTCGAGCGCATGCGGATTCTGCCAGTAATAACTTGGGCCTGTGACGCCCTTTTCCAGCGCCGGATCTCCGCCATCGTCCACGCCATTCTCGCCGACCGAATACAGCAGAAAAGTCCCGTCAGGATTCGGCCGGTAGTGCAATGGCTCGCCGTTTACCGGATCAACCGGCACAGCGGCGGCAAATTCCGGCACCAGCGAATCCAGGCTCGCCGGATATTTTCCGTTCTTGAGCTGATACCGTTTCAAGGCGATTGCGGTCACGGTCATCTGTTTGGCGGTTTCAATCCTCATTACTTTGTTAAAGAAAGCATCCGTGCCCCTAGCCCACTGTGATAGTAACGAATGAAAATCCGCTTTCGCTGGATTGGAGAAATAATCAAAAACATCGTTGGTCTGGTTCAATTTCAGCGCTGCCAATTCGGCCTTTTGACCGGCAATGGCGGTTTGGAATGAATCATTCGTCTCTACAAAACGCGCCGATTTTAAAAAAACCTCGTGACTGTCCAGCGCCCGTATTTCATCAGGATAGGACCACCAATATCGCCATAAAATCACCTTTGCCTTTACTTTTAACACATCCAGATCGGTCTCCGGTTGATCTGAAAGCCCCGATCGGGCCCAGCCGTCCAGATAGTCTTGAAGCTCTGAACTGGAGCTCCGCCATTTTGCCGTGGTTATCCGCCTGCTCACGAATTCCATTGCCAGCGCGTTTTCCTCGCCCTGGATAAAATTCAAATCCATCCAGTCCTTCTCCATTGCGGCAAGCTGTTCGTCCGTCACGTTGGGCGCCTGTAGGATTTCCCACGTGACGGTCTGGGCCATGGCGGTGATGGCGATGCGGACCAGTTCGGAAATGATCAGCCGTTCATCGCGCATGGCTTGGACCAACGCGAGCATGGCCCGCAGATTTTTCACCGCCGCCGCAGTGTCGCCCTGATGCAGGGCGCACAGCGCCGCAGATTCCAGCCGTTGCGCCGACCGTTTTGATTCGGCGAGATAGAAATTCGTAAAATTGATGCCGGCAATGCCCCGGTCATATTTGATTTGAAAATCAAAGGCCGGCTTTTCAATGATTTGCTGAAGCAGGGCCAGGGTCTTGGAGTTTTGAGCCACGGCCGCCGCGACATTTTCCCAGGAATTGGTGGCATCGCTGTCCCGCACATCCGGCTGCTGCCACTGAACCATTGCCCTGCCCGGCGCGACCATTCGCATCCCATAGGCGTAATTTGTTGCCAGCAAACTTTTGTCGGCATTAATCAACGAAACCGCCTCGCGAAAAGTATCAGCACTGTTTTGTTCCGGCGGCACGGGCGGCGGAATCACCTGCGCCAGCTCCATTGGCTCGCCTTTGGCTTTTAGTTCGGCAATGTAGGCATCCGTTGCGGCGCGCAGTTGATAATGGTGGATGACCGGGATGAGGACGGCCAGCGCGAGAATAATGCCGGCAGTGAGGAGGATTTTCCTGCGGCGGTTCATGAGTTTGACGGTATTGGGGCCTTGCGATGCTGTCCAGCCTTAATAACCGGGCTTCACTAAAGCACGAATCATGACAATGCTCATGGGGTGAACACCCCATACCGCCCGCCCGGTATCTTCGTTAAAAATAACAGCATGGCAAAATTGACTCTTCCTATTTTCACGCGGGACCATCGGACGGGTTTATTGAAGGAACTTGCTCCTGATAAACCGGATCACTTTGCCCTCGCCAGCTCCAACCCCGGGTCGTCGCATATTCGTGTGCTGGTGGCGGATGCTGACGAGACTGGTCGCCGTTGTGCGGTGCGGCATCTCGGCAAGGCGTGGCCGGTCGAACAGGACTTGACGGTGGAATGTGCCTCGGACGGCATCGAGACGCTGGAAAAGATCCGCAGCCGCCAGTTCGCGCTGGTCGTGCTGAATTGGAATATCCCAAGTCCGGAT
>CAZIFP010000214.1:0-5201 GCA_964538105.1 uncultured Bifidobacteriaceae bacterium | reverse complement strand
CGCGCCCGACAAGCCGTGGACCAGCGGCAGCTTCGGCTGCGTGCGCGACAACGGCACGCGGATGCACGAAGGTCTCGACATCCGGCATCTGCAAACCGACCGGCATGGTGAGCCGACCGATCCGGTGATGGCCACCGCCGACGGGACGGTGGTTTATTTCAGCAAAAAACCGGGGCTGTCGAATTACGGAAATTACATCGTCATCCGGCACATTGTCGAAGGCTTGGAAATTTATTCGCTCTACGCGCACTTGAGCGCGATCCGGCCCGACTTGAAAATCGGCGAAGCGGTCAAGGCTGGCGAAGTCATCGCCACGATGGGCCGGACTTCCAGTGCGGAAGTCATTACCAAAGACCGGGCGCATGTCCATTTTGAATTGAACGTCCTCGTCAATGACAACTTCGCGGCGTGGTTCAAAAAAAATTCCACCGAACGCAACGACCACGGCGAATGGAACGGGCAAAATCTGAACGGCTTGGATGAACGGGAAATCCTGCTGGGCGAACACAATCCCAAGGGCGGTTTCAGCCTGCTCGATTTTCTGCGCAGCCAGACGGAGCTTTGCCGCGTGCTGGTGCGCGCAACGAATTTTCCCTACTTGAAGCGTTACCCGCAGCTAGTTTTGAGAAATCCTGTTGCCGAGAAGGAAGGCGTGGCTGGTTATGAAGTGGCTTTGAATTACAACGGCGTGGCCTTCGCGCTGATGCCGCGCGCCGCTTCGGAAATCAAAGGCACCGCCAAGTTCCAACTGCTCTCCGTGAACGAAGCCGAAGAAGCCGCGAATCACTGCCGCAAGCTTGTGGTGAAGCGGGGTGGTCGCTGGGACTTGGGTAATGAAGGTCTGCGTGAACTGGAATTGTTGACGTATTGACCGGCAAAATGGAAACTGTTTTTGCCCGCGCTTTGTTCCGAATCGGATGCCGGAATTGATCGAATTTCTACAGCCAGAGTTGCTGGCTAAAATTTTTGCGGGTGGGCAAAAGAACGCAGGAGCGCGCCCCGGCCAAATTTCTTGCCCAAAAAATAATCGGCGGATTTCCCTTTAATATCAGGCGATTTCATGGTTCAGCACGGGAATTTGCGACTTGGCATCGGCGTTGCTAAAGGCGATGTGCCGGTAGCACTCATGCAAGCAGCAAGGTTGTGTTCTGTCCGACCGTTGTGGCGGACGTGAACTGGAAATGGAAAGCATGTGAGTCGGCCTGAGCAGATAAACCAAACGAGAACAATATGAAGAAAATTGAAGCCATCATCAAACCATTCAAACTTGAAGAAGTGAAGGACGCCCTGAGCGAACTCGGCATCGAAGGCATGACCGTCACCGAGGTCAAGGGGTTTGGCCGCCAGAAGGGCCACACCGAAATCTATCGCGGCAGCGAATACACCGTGGACTTCCTGCCGAAGATCAAACTCGAACTCGTGGTCGCGGACGGCCAGGCCGAAACGGCGGTCGCGGCGATCATCAAGGCGGCCAAGACCGGCAAGATCGGCGACGGCAAGGTGTTCATCACGAATATCGAACAGGCGGTTCGGATTCGCACCGAAGAAAAGGGCGACGCGGCAGTTTGATCAACCAACCATTGAACCTCACTTAAAAATTAAAATGAAAAAATATTTCCTGACCTTAACTTTGATGGCTGCGACCGCGTTCGGCACCTTCACGCTTCGCGCGGATGACACGAACGCGGCGGCCACGAATGTAGTGGCTGCGGCAACCAATGCTGTTGCCGCCGTTGCCGCTCCGGCAGCCCCGCCGCTGACCAACGGACCGTCAGTCGAACAACGCCTCGAATCCGTTGAGGCGTATTTCCAAAACGGCGATCCCACCGCAACCTACAAGGACACCAACGGCAACTGGACGGTGAACTTTGGGCTGGGTGCGTCCATCATCAACACCAACTTGATTAACAGCACGGGCGCTTATGTTTCTTTCCCCGGTGCTGGTCATAACGCTTGGCTGCTCACCAGCACGGCGTTGGTGTTGTTCATGACACTGCCTGGTCTGGCACTGTTCTACGGCGGTCTCGTTCGCAAAAAGAACATTTTGTCGGTGTGCGCGCAATGCTTCCTGATCACGGGCTTGGTGACCATCCTCTACATCATCTGCGGTTACGGGATGATCTTCGGCGGCGATGGCACCGCGACAGGTCCTTTGGGCATGACCAATGACTGGATCAAGGGCATCGTTGGCAACCCCAAGGTATGCTGGATGTTTAGGAACGTCACCTCCGCGCCGAATCCGGGTTACTCTTACTGGGTGTCGGAAAACGTGTATGCCATGTTCCAGATGATGTTCGCCATCATTACTCCGGCGCTCATCGTGGGTTCGATTGCCGAACGCATGAAGATCAAGGCCATCCTCGTGTTCATGACGCTGTGGATGTTTGTTGTGTATTTCACTCAGGGCCACATGGTCTGGGGCGTCAACGGCCTTATGAATGGTTGCTGGAATGCCAATGCAACGATCAAGGGACTCGACTTCGCCGGCGGCACAGTGGTGCATATGACCTCTGGTTGGAGCGGTTTGGTTCTGTGCATCATCCTTGGCAAACGCCTCGGCTTCGGCAAAGAAAACTTCGCGCCGCACAGCGTGGTGATGACCTTTATTGGTGCTTCCATGCTCTGGGTCGGCTGGTATGGTTTCAACTCCGGCAGCGCCGTCGCGGCTGACGTGATTGCGGCCAATGCATTCACCACCACTACGATTGCCACGGCGGTTGCGTCCTTCGTCTGGCCGATGTGGGAATGGATCGTCAAAGGCAAGCCCAGTGTGGTTGGTTTCTGCTCGGGTGCAGTGGCGGGCTTGGTGCTCATCACTCCGGCTTGCGGTTACGTCCTTCCGTCCGGCGCCATCTGGATCGGCATTGCGGCCGGAACCATTCCGTGGTTCTTCTGCTTCAAGGTCAAAGGCTGGCTCGGCATGGACGACGCGCTGGATGCGTGGAGCGTTCACGGCATTGGCGGTATGTGCGGCGCCCTCATGACTGGTATGCTTGCCCGTCAGGCCGCCAATCCCAACCTGGCCACCAACTTGAGCAAGTATGTCACTGATTCATGGTTCCAACCGCAATTGTGGGAACAGATCAAAACCGTTGGCGTGACACTTGTGTTGGTAATCTTGGGCACCATCTTCTGTGCCTATGTCACCAAGGTGCTGGTGGGTCTGCGGGTTACTGAAGAAGTCGAAAGGTCTGGTCTCGACGAGACCGAACACGGCGAAGTCGGTTATCACGACTGATAGTTTGCCGGCTTGAAATTCACATGGCGGGCGGCGTAAGTCGCCCGCCATTTTCTTTGCAACCAAAGGGTAAAACAGAAATTAAAACCGCGACGAAACTGCCGCGGCCAGATACACGCGGATACATTGCGGCCTGCAAAAGAGTTTTTCAGGAGCGGCCGGCTCATGTATTCTTCGTGCATGAATAAATCACACAAGTTATGCCAATTCATCAGTGGACCCGCGAGAATGAACCGGACCGGAACGAAAACGCTTTAATATCGCGTCACAAATTTATGGGCTTCATTTTCAAGGAACCGGACAACCAGCCGGCTGACCCCAAGGCCGCCCGCCAGCGGACCATGCTTTTGGCGCTGCCGTTTGCGATTGTGGGAATTCTCGCGCTCGTGTTCCTTTTGCACGACGAAATCGGCAGTCATTTTGGAATGAAAAGGCAGATGGCCGTCGGCCTTTTGAGCGCTGCCGCCGTCAGCTTCGGATTGATCGCACTCATTTTTGGAATCAGCGCAAAGAAGCAGGCGATAGAACTCGCCGCCACGAAAGCCGACGAAGACCAGCCCTGGCTCAAGCGAACCGACTGGACGGCCGGCCGCATCACTTCGTCCACGCGCAAAGCCGGCTGGCTGCTCTGGACATTTGTCGCGTTTTGGTGCGCCGCCTCCGCCGCCATCTCCCTCGTCGTCGTGCTGCCGCAATTGCAACTGGGCAACCGCGCCGCGCTCATCGCGCTCATTTTCCCGGTCATCGGCCTGGCCATGATTTATTTCGCTTTCAACACGACGCGCGCATGGCGCAAGTTCGGCCGGAGCATTTTTGAAATGGACGCCGTTCCCGCCGCGTCCGGTGGCGCGCTTCAGGGCCGCATTCAAGTCAAAACCCGGTTGCAGCCGGAACACGGCCTGCATTTGCGCCTGAGCTGCGTCCGCCGCACGACCACCGGCGCGTCGAACAACCGCCAGACGGGTGAGACAATCCTCTGGCAGGACGAAAAATGGCTGCGTGCCGACCTGCCGCAGACCGGTTTGAACGAGACCGGCATCCCCGTATTTTTCAAACTGCCCGACAATCTGCCCGTGTCGGAAGTTTCGCTTGGCGACGGAATTCATTGGAAGCTTGAAGCGTCCGCGAAATTGAGCGGGCCGGACTATAACGCCGCTTTCGACGTGCCTGTTTTCAAACTGCCGGAAACGCCGGCAATTCCCGAAGACCCGACGGTTCAATTCCAAATGTCGCTCGACGAAATCCGGCAGCAGATTCATTCGCACATCCAGGTGAACGATCTGCCGGACGGCGGCAGGGAATTCATTTTTCCCGCCGCGCGCAATCCCGGCTTCGCGTCCGGCGCGTCCGTGGTCTGCCTCATTTGGACCGGCATTGTCATCCTGCTGGCCTGGAACCGCGCGCCGCTGCCGTTTGTGCTCGTGTTCAGCGCGATTGATTTGCTGATGCTCGCGTTTGTTTTTGACCTCTGGTTCCGGTGCGGCCGTGTGACCGTGAATGCCAAAGGCGTGATGTTTGAACGCGCATGGTTCGCATACAAAAAAGAACAGCGCCTGTCTGCCGGCGAAATCAAAAGCATCGCCACCGATATCGGCGCGACCGTCGGCCACACCGCCTACCACGATTTGAAAATTCACGCGCGCGACGGCAAGGAATTCGTGCTCGCCAAAAATTTGAACAGCGAGCCCGAGGCCGACTGGCTCGCCCGGCAGATGACTGCTGCGATGAACAGCCCTTCTGAAATTGTTGGTGAACCGACCGGCGGTGCGGCCGGCCACGGCGAGGCCGGAAATCAGGGCTGACGGTTGACGAAATAATATTCACGCGGCGGGCAACGCAAGTTGCCCGCCGTTTTTCTTTGCCCGGAAGAGATCACCGCGGCCTTGGCCACCCTCCTGACGGTCTTGAAATGCAGCCCAACAGTCTTCAGATGGAGGTTAACGAGTTCCGGGAACACCCTGAC
>CAZIFP010000213.1:0-5202 GCA_964538105.1 uncultured Bifidobacteriaceae bacterium | reverse complement strand
AGCCGGTGCGGATAGCGCAGGCCGACATCCAGCGTCATCAGGCAGCCCTGCGAAAAACCGCCGAGCGTGATCTGGTCGGCCGGGAAATTTTTCGCGCGCAAATCGTCCAGCAAGTCGAATAGCAATTTCCGGCTGCGCAAAACGCCGGGAGTTTGGTCGTTAATGTCGAACCACGAATAGCCGCCGTAATATTCGTCCGGCGCGTTGACGAGCAGATAATTCATCCACGGCAGCGCCATCGCCTCCGGCCACCAGCGGTAGCCTTCGATGCTGTCGCCGAGGCCGTGGAGCATGATCATAAGGAGGCGGGAGGTTTTTTCGGCGGCGGGTATGAATTCGGTCGTCATTACTGATTGGCGGTGTGCAATTTGGTCGCCATCGCGTCGCTCCAGTCCATGAGCTGTTGGCGCTGGGCATCGGTGAGCCGGGCTTCGGGGTGAAGCAGCGTGTATTTCTTCGGCGGCATTTCGCGGTAGTCGAGCATTTCGTTGATGCGTTCCAGCTTTTTGGCGACAGCGGCGGAATCTGTCGGCCAGGCGGAAAAATCCAGATGCCGGCGGCCTTCGTTCACATCGCTGACGACCAGCCACGAGGACGGCGCGATGCGCGAATACAGCGGCCATTTGGTCTCGTGCGAATGGCAGTCGTAACACGCGGCGTGCAGCAGCGCGGTGACTTCCGGCGGCGGCGGGTTCGTGGTCGCCAAATCGTTGACGACGGGCGGGTTCGTGCGCGCCGGATTAGTGAGCTGCAAAAAACCAAACACAACGACGAGCACGCCGAAAATCCATTTTAACTTTCTTCTCATTAAATTAAGAAGTGCCAGCATGGGGAAAAGTTTCATCGCAAAGCAATCATGAATTGGTTTTCAACAATCTTAAAACTGGTCTTTGTCCCGGTTCCGAAGTGCAAAAAACCTGGTTTCCATCGAACTGATTCTCACCGGCCAGGCGCCAGTTGCAAAGTTGTAAGCAGTTGAAATAAAGCATTTTTTCAGGCCGGCCTTTTCCAGGTTGCTTTACGGAAATGCTTCCGCTACGCTCCTTTCGCTGTCCGGCGCATGAAGTGTCGGGCAGCAGCAAAATTTATGGCTGAAGGATATTGCGTCAAATGCAAGGCCAAGCGCGAAATCGCCGATGGCGTTGAGGAAATCATGAAAAACGGACGCAAGGCGATCAAGGGCAAGTGCCCGACCTGCGGCACGGTCATGTTCAAAATCCTGGGCGGCAAGGCCACCCCGCCGGCTCCCGCCACGCCGACTCCGCCGCCCGCCACCAGTTGATTTATGTCGCACCAGCTTGCCTACGTCATCATCACGCCGTATTCGCTCTACAAATCACGCACCGGTGGCATCCTTACCCGTCTCATCACGCGCACCGGGCTGGATCTGGCCGGGATACGGATGTTCGCCCCCAGCACGGAACTTGTGAAGGAATATGCCGAAACCATCGTTTCCGCCCACGACACGCACGACCGGAAAATCCAGGAACTGCTCCAGCAATATGTCCTGAAGAATCTCGCGCCCGACCCGAAGACCGGTCGCCACCGCCGCGTGATGATGATGCTGTTTCGGGGCGACGAAGCGGTGCGCAAGGTTCGTTCCGTTGTCGGCAACTTGAGTCCCGACCGCCGCGGCGGCGAGACCATCCGCGACACCTACAGCGATTTGATCATGGATGACGACGGCGGCGTCCGTTATTTTGAGCCGGCTGTGCTCGCCGCCCCGAATGTCGAGGAAGCTGACAAGAAATTGAAGATGTGGGCGAAGTATTCCGACCAGGACGGCGGCATTCTGGAAAATGTCATCAGCTACCAGCCGGGCGAACTCGGCCAGCGCACGCTGGTGCTCATCAAGCCGGACAATTTCAAGTTCGCCACCGGCCGCCCCGGCAACGTCATAGATTTCTTCTCGCGCACCGGCCTTTACATCGTCGGCGCGAAAGTCCTGCACATGAGCACGGCGCAGGCGATGGAATTTTACGGCCCCGTCCGCGAATTTCTCCGCGCCAAGCTCAAGGACGGCGTCAGCGCCAAGGCCAAGGACATTCTGGAAAAGGAATTCAACTTCAAGGTTTCCGAGGCCGACCAGAAGGCGCTCGGCGAAATTCTGGGACCAATTCAGGGCGACTCGCAGTTCGACAATATCGTCCGGTTCATGTCGGGCCATGCGCCCGGTGAAATACCGGAAGCCGACTGGGCCAAGCCCGGCACGCAGAAGTGCATCGCGCTGGTCTATGAAGGCGTTGGCGCGGTGAACAAAATCCGCGACGTGCTCGGCCCGACCGATCCGTCCAAGGCGCCGCCCGGCAGCATCCGGCGCGAATTCGGCTCGACCATCATGGTCAATGCAGCACACGCCAGCGATTCGCTGGAAAACGCCCAGCGCGAGTTCGGCATCGTCAAGCCCGGCGAAAACAATTTCAAGCAGGTCGTTGAGGAAGCTTTCGGAAAGGTTTGAAGGGTAGGGCGCGTTACTCCGTGCGCGCCGCCATGGCGAATCAGAACGCCATCGTTGGCAGCGACGGCCCTGCTTGGCTGGCTTTCGCAAGCCTGCCAAGTCGGACAAATGGAAAATACAAGAACTGCCCGCCCTGCCTTCGTCAATCATCATCTAGGTGTTTCCACCTAGCAAAATAGCGACACCTACCTAGTCCAAGATATGTGCGGGCAACAATTACGCACCGCCCGTTCCTCATGCAGATTAAACCTGTATGAGATTGATGATTGTAGATGACCACGCCAGCACGCGGAAAATGATCCGCGCGATCCTGGACATGTCCGGCATCACGTTTTGCGAGTGTGTGTCCGGCGATGAAGCCGTGGCGCGGGCGCGCGAGTTCAAACCCGACTGGGTTACGATGGACGTGCACATGCCCGGCCGCAACGGCTTCCAGTCCACCGAGGCACTCCGCGCGGAATATCCGCCGGCGCAGGTCATCATCGTCACCGGCCTGGATGAACCGCATTTCCAGCAGCTCGCCACCTCCGCCGGCGCCGCCGGTCTCATCTACAAGGAAAATCTCACCACCCTGCGCATGAGGTTGATCAAGGAGATGTGTTCTTTAACTCCAATATCACCCGGCTCTGAAAACCGGCTGCCCGACGC
Source organism: uncultured Bifidobacteriaceae bacterium (assembly GCA_964538105.1). Taxonomy (GTDB): domain Bacteria; phylum Verrucomicrobiota; class Verrucomicrobiia; order Limisphaerales; family UBA11358; genus UBA11358. Next base: position 2,096 of record CAZIFP010000213.1, on the reverse strand, counting down.
GACATGAATGCTTCCGATTCCAAACGCATCCTCATTGCGGATGCCGATCACGAAACGCGAACCATGCTCGGCCTGATGCTGGCCGGCGAAGGTTACGACGTCAGCCATGCCGACACCGGCCGGGAAGCCATTGCCCTGCACGACCGCAAACCGCACCACCTTATCATCACCGAGCTGGGGGAGGATGGTTTTCAAGTTTTGTCGCAACTGCGCCGGCATGCCTCGCCGGTCAAATTCATCGCCACCTTCAAGACCAGCCGCTTTCCAGCCAAAATCTGCCGCCGGATGGGCGAACTGCTGGGGGCGCATTGCGTCCTGGCCAAACCGGTTCCGCCGGAACAGTTGCTGGCCGCCGTGCGCAGCGCGCTGGACTGATCTTCCCGCGCCAGAAAATCATTTTCGAACCGCTGCGTTCATTCGTGCCGGCGCGGGAAATGTTCCGCCAGCAGTTCACCGGCCTTCTGGACACCGTGAAGAAGACCCGGCGTGAATTCGGATTTTCGAAAATAACCGGCCATCGCATCCGCCAGTTGCCGCCAGAATTCATCCCCGCACTTCGCGTGAACCGCCTCGTCGCCGATGACCGCAAACTTGTGGGCGCGCGGAGCCACGAAGATCAGCACGCTGTTCCGTTCCGGTGACTGGTTCAGGCCGAGGCGGAGAAATTCCGCCTGCGCGGCGACCACGGCGTCGTCAACGTGTTTGGGGCTGATGCTGACGCGGATTTCGCCGGAGGTTTTTTGTTCGGCCTCGCGGATCGCCGCGACGATGGCGTCGTGCTGCAAATGTTTGGCGAAAGTTTTCGGGTGCATAAATTACCAGCTCCCTCCCGCGCCACCGCCGCCAAAGCTGCCGCCACCGCCGGAGAATCCACCACCGCCGCCGCCCGAAAATCCGCCTCCTCCGCCGAAACCTCCGCCACCCCAGCCACGGTTCGAGCCGCTGCTGGAGAGCAACAACCACGGCAAAAACATCCCCGAACCGCGCGCGAAAATAAAAATGATCACGACGAGCACTATGAATCCCAATTTGATGAATGGTGCAATTGACTCGCGCATTTGACCGTCCGCCACCGTCATCCCGTTCCCCTTGTATTCACCCTTGGTGGCGGCGAGGATGGCCTGCACGCCCGCCGTCAGGCCGCCTTGATAATCACCGGCCTTGAAACGCGGGGAAATCTGCTCGTCCAGAATCCGTTTGCAAAGCGCATCCGGCAATACGCCTTCCAGTCCGTAACCAACCTCCAGAAACATCTTGTGGTCCTGCACAAACACAAACAGCACCGCGCCGTTGTTTTTATCCTTCAGCCCCACCTGCCACTGCCGCGCCACCCGCACGGTGTAATCGGCGATGTCCGAATCCGACGGCATCTTGGGGAAGACGGCCACCACGATCTGCTCGGAGGTCTGGCGCTCGAAATTTTCCAGCGTCTGGTTCAACTGCGCGGCCGTGCCGGCGGAGACGACTCCGGCATAGTCGTTGAAATAAGCCTTCGGCGCGGGCGGAATGACTTCCTGCGCAAAAAGCCGGCAGCCAAACAACAAAACCAGGATGATGCAGAAACGTCGCACAGCTCAATGATTGGTGGCCGGCGCATTGAAATCAAACGAGACCTTGGGAGGCGTCTCGGCCCCCGGTGTGGCGCTGAAATAGGGCTTGGATTGAAAGCCCAAGGCCGACGCGTAAAACACCGTCGGAAACGATTTAATGGCCGTGTCGTAATTCTGCACCGCCGTGTTGAAATCCCGCCGTTCCACGGCGATGCGGTTCTCCGTGCCTTCGAGCTGTGCCTGCAATTCCTGAAAATTCTCTGTCGCCTTCAAATCCGGGTAACGCTCCACCACCACCAGCAGACGGGACAATGCGGAACCGAGCTGGCCTTGCGCCTGCTCAAACGCCGCGAGCTTGGCGGGGTCGGTCGGCGCGGAGTTGGGGTCCAGCTTCACCTGGCCCACCGAGGCGCGCGCGGCGGTGATTTCCGTCAGCGTGGATTTCTCAAAATTGGCCGCGCCGGAAACCGTCGCCACGAGGTTGGGAATGAGGTCGGCCCGGCGTTGATAGACGTTTTGCACCTGCGCCCACTGGCTGTCCACGCC
>CAZIFP010000212.1:0-5205 GCA_964538105.1 uncultured Bifidobacteriaceae bacterium | reverse complement strand
TGCAGAAATATCCCGTCGCCGCGATTGACCTGAACCTCGGCTGCCCCGCGCCCATTGTCTATCGCAAATGCGCCGGCGGCGGGTTGCTGCGCGAGCCGGAGAAGATTGACGCTATCCTCGGCGCGTTGCGTGACGCGGTGACGGTTCCATTCACGGTCAAAACGCGCGTCGGCTTCGAGTCGGCGGAAGAATTCGACGAGCTGCTGCCGGTTTTCGCAAAGCATCCCATTGACCTGCTCACAGTCCACGCGCGAACTGTGAAACAAATGTATCGGCCCGGCGTGCGCTACGATTTGATTGCGCGGGCGGCGCGTGAATTGAAATGTCCCGTGCTGGCGAATGGCAATGTCCACAGCCCGGGGCATGCGAAGCAACTCCTCGCCGAAACCGGCGTGCGCGGCCTGATGATTGGTCGCGGCGCAATCCGTAATCCGTGGCTGTTCGACCAGATCCGCGCGGAACTGTGCGGCGAGAAAATCAAATTACCGACCGGGCGCGAAGTGCTGGCATACATCCACGAGTTGTGGGACAACGAAATCACACCCGGCGTGCCGGAATCCGCACAGGTTCAGCGGATGAAAAAATTCATGAATTTCATCGGCGAAGGCGTCAGCGAAAAATTTCTGCACGACATCCGCCGTGTGACAGCGACGGCTGATTTCTTCCGTGTATGCGAAGATGCTTTGAATCACGGCGAACCAATGACGCTGGAGTCGGTCTCGATTCCGGAAGCGGCTTTGGACTTGCCCGCTGCGTTTTGAGCGGCAAGCCGCCGGTTACTTCACCTTCACCCGGAATTCGCTCGCGCTCGTGATTTTTTCAAGATCGCCCTTGTAAAATTCATCGAGGTAAGCCTCGGTCTCGAGCAGATGCTGGGACAGTTCCTTTTTGTCACGCTTGATGATGAATTTCAGTTCATCCATGTCATCCGACCAGCGAAAGCCGTTGAAAAATTCCGCGCCGGCGAACTGCGTCTTGTAGAGCGCCGTCTGCGAATAACATGTGCCGAGGTAAAGATGCTTCACGCCGCGCTTGGCGAACAGCTCCACCGCCGAGGTCATCATGAACATGCCGAGGTTCCGCGCGTAATAATTCAGGTCGTAAAAGGCGTAATAATAAAATGCAAGCTCCTTGCCTTCGAGATACACCATCGCCACACCGACTTCCGCTCCGGTCTTGGTGTCTGTGAACACGAGCAGATGCGAGATGATGGGCGAGGCGAACAGCGCGTCGAGCCGCTCGAAGGTCATCACGTCCTTGCCAAATTTGATATCTGCGTAAGTCTTGAAAAACTGGCGGCGTTCCGGCGTGTAATCGTATTTCTCGCGCGGCACGAGCGCCACTTCGATGCCGGCACCCTTGCGCAAAATCCGGCGATTCTCGGACGACGGCTTGAATTTCGCCAGGTTCACGCGCACCTGGCGGCAGAGATAAAAGCGGTCCAAATTGCGCGACGACGGCAGAAAGCCCGCATTAAAAATGTCCGACGGCGTTTCGCCCGACTCCGGCACAGCCCAAATGGCATATGGGAACTGGTAGTGCTCGTAGTCGGAGTTTTGTTCGGAGAAAATGAGTTTCATTTTGTGCCTGCGGTTTCCAATTCGCTTTTCGCCGGCGCAGTTTTCCCATTCACCGACTTCCGCCGCAGCCGCAGCCGCCAGTTCGTCAGCACGTCGTAAGTCACGGAGTTTTTCAGCTTGGCGATGTCGCGCACGGTGATCTCGTCGGAGCCTTGACGGCCCATGATGACCGCCTCGTCCCACATCTGCGCCTGCGGAATGTCCGTGATGTCGACCATCAGCGCGTCCATCGCGATGCCGCCGATGAGCGGCGCGCGTCTGCCGTGGATGAGCGCGCAGCCTTCATTGCGCACGCGCGGAAAACCGTCACCGTAGCCGATGGGCAGGATGGCAATGCGCCGTTCCGTCTTCGCCGTGTAACGCATCCCGTAGCCGACGACATCGCCGGGCTTCAATTTTTGGATTGCCGCGACGCGCGCCTTCACCGACATCACCGGTTCGATGCCGGGAATCTGCCGGCAGACCTGCGAGGGGAAAACGCCGTAAATCAAAATGCCCGGGCGCACCATGTCCAGATGCGCTTGCGGCAAATCGAGAAAACCGCCGCTGTTACAGCTGTGCCGCAGCTTCACGAAAATCTTCCGTTTTTCCAGGGCGCTCAAAACTTCCTGGAAACGCGAAAATTGGAGATGGGCGAAGGTCTTGTCCGTTTCATCCGATTGCGCGAAATGCGTCATCATGCCTTCAATCAACAAAGTTTTTTCGGCGACAATTTGTTCAATGAGCGGCAGTGCCTCGTCCCAGCGGACGCCGTAGCGACTCATGCCAGTGTGGATTTTGATATGAACCGGAACCTGCTTGCCGAAGTCCGTCGCGATTTTGGCGAGCTTGCGGACGGTGTGCGGCTCGTTCACACAAATCGTCAGGTCATGCGCCACGCACCATTCGAGTTCGGCCTCCTGCCGTTCGCCGAGCAGCAGCAACGGCGCCTTAATACCGGCATCGCGCAGCGCCATCGCCTCCTCGAGCGTGCTCAAGCCGAAGCCCCACGCGTCTTCCTCGAGTGCGATGCGCGCCACATCGAGCGCGCCGTGGCCGTAAGCTTCGTCCTTCACCACGGCGAGCAATTTCACATGGCGCGGCAGGTCGCGGCGGATAAGACGCAGATTGTTTCGCAGCTTGCCGAGGTCAATCTCGGTCCACGCCGGGCGCTGCGGAAAATTTTCAGAATTCAAATTCATCGAAACATCGAAGCAGTTAAACCACGAATTGTGCCAAATGACACGAAAAATCAGAACGCACCGGGTGGCCAAAGGCTTTGGCCGACATCCGTGCGGAAATAGCTGCCCACGACGCGAATCTTGCGGATGTTCGCATAAGCCCTGGCAATCGCAGCCTTCAGCGTTGGCGCAAAGGCAATCACGTCAGCGATGCGATGGCCGGTGGCAACCAGATTGCCATCCGCGCCGCGCGCAACTTCGTTCCACCACACGTCGCAGTCGAACTTGCCGTCCACCTCCAGCGGCAGCTGCGGCCCGCGCACCTGCGTGAACGGATAGCCGTAGCCCGCCAGTGTCAACGAGCAGCCGAAGTGCAATTTGTCATTGAATTTCAGTTTCAGTTTTTCGTTCCGCGCCGTCCGCAAAACCACTTCCGCCGGATTCTTCAACATCCGCAAAATCATCGGGCCGGACGTGACACCAATGCGGATGTTATATTCAATGACGTGCCATTTGCCGCCACGCTTTATCGCCGTGACTTGGAGCGGCCCGTTGAAATTTGATTCGCGCAACCACGGTTTCAACGGATGGATCAGTTCATGCGCCAGACCGTATTTGTCGTTTTCGTCTCGCTCGACCAAGCCGCCGAGCGGCGCGCCAGCGACGATGCCCTGATTGCCGTTGAAGGCGTATTTGTATTCCTGGTTCGTGACGAGCGAATAAATTTCTCCGCCGCTGACGAGCGCGATGTGCCCGGCTTCGGCGCGGCCCAAGTATTCCTGTAAAAACACGCCCTCGGCATAATTGACGTGCCGCAGCCACGCGTGTGTGTCGGCAACGGTCTCGCATAAAATCGTGTGAATCGGGCTGGTCGGCGAGCAGAGCGGATTCTTGATGACGAACGACTGCGGATTTTTTGCGAGAATCTTTTCCGCCTCGATCCGGTTTGAGGCGACGAACGATTTGGGAAACGGAATCTTGAACCGGGCGCACAATTCGCGGGCGAAATCGCGTTCGCGCTCAATCCGCATCGCCTCGCCGGTCGGGCTGAAAATGCCGACGCCGCATTTTACCAAGTCCGCCGCCCACGGCTGCAACGCCCAGTCAATGGACTGCGGAATGACGACATCAACCTTGTTCTTGCGAATCAGCGGAACCGGATTTGGAAACGCGTCGCGCGAAAAAGTTTCTCCGACAAGCGTTGGTGGAAAATGTCCGTAATTGCGCGTGAAATACGTCGAGACAGTTGCTCCGGCATCCGCGAGCGTCTGCCCGATGCTGTGTGCGAACGAGCCGACACCGAGAATCATCGCGGTGACCGGCGGCTTGGACGTTTTTTTAGCCATAAAGGGCGTGGAGAAGTTTTCACGAACGGCGTGCGTTCGCAATGGAAATTGTTCACTCCCGTTCCAGCGTCTTCAATCCGGCGCGCAAAAAACCGAGCGCGTAGGCCATGCCGGCGTGCCAGGGCGCGGCGCAGCTCATCTGCGGAGCGTGGTCGGGAATGATGACGCCGGTGAAATTGTTTTTCTTCAAAATCCGAAGCACGCGCAGCATGTCCACGTCGCCGTCGTCAATGAAGGTTTCCTTGTAAAACGGAACCTTGCCGTGGACGTTGCGCAGATGAACGTAGGCGAGTTTGTTTTGTCGGCTGTAAGTTTCCACCGCGTCATAAACGTCGCCATCCTTCATCTCGGCAATCGTGCCGACGCAAAATTCCAGCGCATTGCGCGGACTCGGTTTCAGGTCAATCAGCTTCTGAAAAAGTTGCGGTTGCCAGACGAGGCGCGGCTGGGCGCGGACGGTAGGCAGCGGTGGGTCATCGGGATGCGCGGCGAGTGTGACACCGGCTTCCTCGGCGACGGAAACCAGTTCATCGAGAAAAAATTTCAGGCGCGACCAAAGCTGTTCCGGGGTGGCGGACGGGGCATTTCCCGGCGTAGCATTTTTTTCATAAACCATGTTCCAGACCATGCCGTTGGGCAGCGGTTTGTCGAGCGGGCCGTCCATGCCGACGGCCTCGGCATCGCCGCGCGCGAACTTGCCCTTCACGCGTCCGGCAACGCCGGCAATGGAAAAATTGTAGCCGAACACCGGAATGCCCGCGCGACCGACATTGCGGATGATGGTCTTGAGGTTTTCCATCTGCTGCAATTTTTTCGGGCCGTCGAGTAATACGTCGTGCCAGTGAGCCGGATCAAAATTTTCAATGGCTTCAAGTTCGAGTCCGGCGGCGTTGATTTCCCTTTTGATCGCGGCCAGTTCCTCGAACGTCCAGAACCGGTCCGGGTCGCCGGCCAGTCCCCAGCCGCTGTCGTCGCCGACAGGCTGGTCGCCGGGCGAATTGCTGCGCGAGGAGCGGAAATAATCCACGAGGTGGATGACGAGATGCGTGCAGCCGCATTGTTTAGCGAAGCGATAATGCTCCGCGTTGAGCTGGTGGCGGTAAAGTCCGAGTCCAAGTT
>CAZIFP010000211.1:0-5218 GCA_964538105.1 uncultured Bifidobacteriaceae bacterium | reverse complement strand
AGACCGTCGGCTACGATCCCGAAGTCTGGACCGGCTGGGCGTTCGGCTTCGGCATTGAACGCATTGCCATGCTCCGCTACGGCATCAACGACATCCGCCTCTTCTACGAAAACGACATACGGTTCTTGAAGCAGTTTTAACCGAGTTTAGCCGGCCTTCATCAAAGTTTGAATCGTGCCGAAAAGCTCCTTTTCAAGTTGTTGTGTCCCGCGAGGAGTAAATTCATAACAAATACAGCGGAGCGCTATAAGATCAAACGGCACGAAATCCATGCGGCTGCATCCGTTTGCCATATCGCGCCGCCCCCGCCAGATTGGTTTTTTTGCAAATTGAGTCTCGATGGTCAAACGGTTAGCTTTCCCGGAACGAAATGAAAGTCACCCGCAACTGGCTCAAGCAATCCGTTGATTTTGGTTTTGCCGCGTGAAGCCGTTCTTCTCCACTTTGCCGCGCAACATCCTTGGCTGTTTCCAGGGGCGGATGATTCTCTGGCTCCCACTGGCCATTGCGCTCACGTTCATTTTAGTTCAGTCCGGTTTCGACTGGTTTTATTTCAGCTCCACGCGCAGTCCGGTTTTGCGCGAATGGATGTTTCCGTCCGCACCCATCGGCGGACTCGTGCCGCTCATGTTGCCGCTCATCCTGATTCTTTCCGGCTACATCAACAGCCGTGCGCGAATTTCCCTGACCGGCTGGGCCATCGGCCAGGCGGAACTTATCGGCTCGCTCATCTCTTCTGCTTACAAGGCGTTCACTGGTCGCGTGCATCCCGCCATGCGCGATGCGGGCACGGACATCAGCCACGTTTTCCGTTTCGGTTTTCTGCGCGGTGGGATGTTCTGGGGCTGGCCGTCGTCGCACACCACCATCGCCTTTGCCATGGCGGTCACGGTGTTCACGCTTTTCCCGAAAAAACGCTGGCTGGGCTGGCTGGCCATCGTTTACGCGCTCTATATCGGCCTCGGCGTCTCGATGACGATTCATTGGTTCTCGGATTTCGTGGCCGGAGCCATCCTCGGCACGGTCATCGGCGTGGTGGTTGGAAAAAGTTTTCTGAACAGCCAGCAAGAATGAGTTTCTTCCAATTCCTGCTTGCCACCGGGCTTGCCCTGCCGTAATTCTTGCCGCAATCGAATGGCAAAACAAGCCGATCAAAACCCATGAAAAACACAATCACGCCCGCTCAAACTCAAACTTTCACCAGTCAGCATATTTCCGAATCGCCACGGATTATCCGCTGGGCCATTCGCTGGACATTTTCGATTTGCGTGTGCCTCAGTCTGGCGGGTTGTGCTTCGCACGAGGCCCAGAACGCCGCGCTCCAGGTCACCACCACGTCCGACGCGGCCAACAACTGGTTGCGCGTGCAGGTGGATCCGTCGCTGGCACCGGATATTGTCTGGCAGAAACTCGTGGACTCCGTGACGGGCTGTTATCCCAGCCTGGAGATGATTGACGCCGCGTCGGGTTATATGCGCAGTGTTTACAACATCAGAAAATTCGGCAAGCCGGGCTCGGCGGAGGAATTTGAGGTCCGCACCCGTTTCATCTGCTCCATTTCTTCAAAATCGCCGCTCGTGTATAAAATGAAAATCGAATCCGAGTGGTCAACGCCCCAGCAGGACTGGTCTCCATACGACCGTGTTTTCAAACAGGACGCCGAGCTGGTTGACGAACTGCAAAGCCGGCTGGGCGTCAAATAATCCGGCGCTCGCACGCGGCTGTTTTTTTGCTACGGATTTTCTCCAGACTTTCGGGCTGGATTCGATTTTTTTCACGAATTTCAATTACGTCATCAACTAGATTCTTTTTTGGAGAAAACGGGTGTTTCTTCAAGCGGTTGAAAGTCTAAGCCGTTAAAATATTTATTCACACCGGCGAATAAGTCATCAATTTTTCAAGCCGAGCGCGGAAAATCCATTGATTTCATTTGGGAATATCGTTCGCGTAACTTTTTTGTAAATTTTTCTTGAAACCTACAACTGGTGGTAGCATGATGGTCGCCGTTCCCCAATTAGTAGGGGAGCTTCAATTTTGAGGAAAAGCCCGTTTTTCTTGAAAATTGACGATTTTTGAACACCGGACGGTTTTGTCTCGCTTGAAACTGTCTGGATAAGGTCTTAAAATTTAACCCGGAGTTAACCATGATTGATGCCCGTGAGGATGTCTCGGCGCCGGCCCCGAAAGCCGCCAGCCGTCGTAACAACAAAGTTTCCGCCGCCCGTGCGATGAAACCTGCCAAATCTGAAACCAAAAGGTCGCTGCGCATCGAGCGCGTGTTCAGCGACGCCAAGGTCAAGCCGTTCGACCAGATCGAATGGGACAAACGCACCGCCGAAATCACCGACGACTCGAACAAGGTGATTTTCAAACAGGAAAACGTCGAGGTGCCGAAGTCGTGGTCGGTGCTCGCCACCAAAGTCGTCGTCTCGAAATATTTTTACGGGGAGCAGCACACATCCGAGCGCGAAACTTCCGTGCGCCAGCTCATCCACCGCATCACGCGCACCATTTCCGATTGGGGCATCGCGGACGGTTATTTCAGCAAGGCGGACGGCGAAATTTTTTACGAGGAGCTGACCTGGCTATGCGTGAACCAATACGGCGCGTTCAATTCGCCGGTCTGGTTCAACGTCGGCTTGTATCACGAATACGGCGTCGGCAAAAATTCCAGCAAGGGCAACTGGTTCTTCAACCGCAAGACCAAGGAAGCCGAGCGCGCCAAAACGCAGTATGAATATCCGCAGGGCAGTGCGTGTTTCATCCAGTCCGTCAAGGACGATATGGAATCCATCATGCACCTGGCTTACAGTGAGGCGATGCTGTTCAAATACGGTTCCGGCACCGGCACCGATCTGACGCCGATCCGTTCGAGCCGCGAGAAATTGAGCGGCGGCGGCCGGCCGAGCGGCCCGATGAGCTTCTTGAAAGTTTATGATCAGGTGGCGAATGTCGTGAAATCCGGCGGCAAAACGCGCCGCGCGGCCAAGATGAACACCCTGCGCGACTGGCACGGCGACATCGAGGAATTCATTGACGCCAAGCAGCGCGAAGAAAAGAAGGCGTGGGCGTTGATCGAACAAGGTTATGACGGCAGCTACAACGGCGACGCCTACGGCAGCGTGATGTATCAAAACGAAAATTTGTCCGTGCGCGCCAGCGACGAATTCATGCAGGCCGCGCTCACCGGCAAGGAATGGCAGACCAAGACCGTGAAAGGTCTGCCCTTGCAGAAGAAAGACGCGGCCAAGCTGCTCTATAAGATTGCCGAAGGCACGCACACCTGCGGTGATCCGGGTATGCAATACGACGGCGCGATCCAGAAGTGGCACACCTGCAAAGGCACCGAGCCGATTCATTCGACGAACCCGTGCAGCGAATACGTTTTCCTCAACAACACCGCGTGCAATCTCGCGTCGTTGAATCTGATGAAGTTCAAGCGCGAGGACAGCAAGTTCGACATCGAACGTTTCAAGGCCGCCGTGCGCATCTTCATCACCGCGCAGGAAATCCTCGTGGACAACGCGAGCTATCCGACCAAGGACATCGCCGAGAACTCCCACATCTTCCGCACACTCGGTCTTGGCTTTGCGAACCTCGGTTCGCTCTGCATGAGCTACGGTTTGCCGTATGATTCCGACGAAGGCCGCGCGCTGGCCGGTGCCATCACCGCCATCATGACCGGTCACGCTTACGAACAGAGCGCGGAAATTGCCGGCAATGTCGGCCCGTTTGCCGGTTACCGCGATGCGCATTGCGCCGGGGTCGAAAAGACCGTGGCGAAGGACAATGTCGAATCCATGCTCGGCGTCATCAAGCTTCACCGCGAGGCCGTTGAAACGATTCAACCGAGCGCGGAGTTTAATTTTCTCAAGACCGAAGCCCGCAAATGCTGGGACGGCGCGCTCGCGAAAGGCAAGCAGCACGGCTACCGCAACGCGCAGGTCACCGTGCTCGCGCCGACCGGCACGATCGCGTTCCTGATGGACTGCGACACGACCGGCGTGGAACCTGACATCGCGCTGGTGAAATACAAACTGCTCGCCGGCGGCGGCATGTTGAAGATTGTCAATCGTGGCGTGCCGGATGCGTTGCGCCGGCTCGGCTACGGCGAAAAGGAAATCAAAAACATCATCGCGCACATCGAGAAGCACGACACGATTGAAGATGTTGAAGATAGTGGGACAGCCGTCTCGGCTGTCCAGACAGGCGGGACGCCTGTCCCACAAATTATCCGCAGCGGCCTCAAGCCGGAGCATCTGGCGGTGTTCGACTGCGCGTTCAAGGCCCACAAGGGTAAGCGCAGCATCGGTTACATGGCCCATTTGAAAATGATGGGGGCCGCACAGCCGTTCATCAGCGGCGCGATCTCCAAGACCGTGAACATGCCGAGCGCCTGCACCGTTGAGGATGTCCGTAACACCTACATTGAAGCTTGGAAGATGGGCTTGAAATGCGTGGCTATTTATCGTGACGGCTCGAAGCGTTCGCAGCCGCTCAACACCAAGAAGACCAACGAAGGCGGCGATAAAGCGCCATGTGTTGCCGACATTGCCCCGCTCGAAAGTCGCATCAAGGAACTGCAGGCCGAAATCGCCAGGCTGCAGGCCGAGGCCGGCAAGCCGCTGCGCCGCCGTCTTTCCGACACGCGCCAGGCGCTCACGCACAAGTTCGACATCGCCGGCCACGAAGGTTATCTCACCGTCGGCCTGTTCGACGACGGCACGCCCGGCGAACTCTTCATCACGATGGCCAAGGAAGGTTCAACCATCGGCGGCCTGATGGACAGCATCGGCACGCTCACCAGCATCGCGTTTCAATACGGCGTGCCGCTGGAGGCGCTCGCCCGCAAGTTTGCGCACCAGCGTTTCGAGCCGAGCGGCTTCACCAAAAATCCCGAGATCCGAAACGCGTCGTCCATTACCGACTATGTGTTCCGCTGGCTAGCGCTGCAATTTGTCCCCGGCTACCGCGAAAGCGTGGCCGTCGTCCGCACGCAGCCCGAGCTCACCATGCCTGGCCTGCTCGAGGAAATGAAAAAAAAAATAAACCGGCCGGTGCCTGAACTGCCGATCGCCGAGGAAACCGACATTCTCGAGGTGAAATCGGAGAAAGGCCACGAACGCGGCGAGGCAAAATTCACGCTGACGAGTTCGTTTCAAAACCAGGGCGACGCGCCGACGTGCCCGACCTGCGGCCATGTCGCCGTGCGCAACGG
>CAZIFP010000210.1:0-5228 GCA_964538105.1 uncultured Bifidobacteriaceae bacterium | reverse complement strand
GGCGGACTCTCCGCAGGCAACAATTGTATTGTTACGGGCTGCACCGTCAGCGGGAATAATAGATCTGGCATTGATGCCGTGAACAACTGCACCCTGATCGATTGTATCGCCAGCGCCAATAACACAATTAATGGGTATGGCATTATTGTCATGAGCAACTGCATCGTCAGGGATTGCACCGCAGGTGGACAATTTGTAGGCATTAGTGTTAATGGGAACAACAACCTTATACTGGGGTGCGGCTTAAGCGGTGACCAATATGGCATCAGCGCATCCGCGAACAACTGCACCTTCAAAGATTGCGTCGTTAGCGGGAATTCTTCTTTTGGCATTTCGGCCAGCGGGAACAACTACATGGTGACTGATTGCACGGTGAGTGGGAATAATGCTGGCATTACCCTCGCAATAGCGAACAACTGCACCATCGCCAGTTGCACCGCATGCGCCAATACTAATAGTGCCATATTAATCCAAGGCAACAACTGCATCGTCAAGGATTGCAACGCGAGCGCCAGCATTGTTTCGGCTGGAATCAACATAACTGGATCCAGTTGCCAGATTGTCGGTAATACCTGCAGCGGCAACACTGTTGATGGCATCCAGGTCAGCGGCAACAATTGCCAGATTGCCGGCAACAATTCCAGCGGCAACACCCGTTATGGAATTTATATTGTCGGCGGCCAGAATCGCGTTGACAACAACAACGTCGGCAACAACGGTTCTTACGGCATCAATGTGCAAACGCCGAATCAGGTCAACAGCATCACCCGGAATTCAGCGCCCAACTCCGGTTACGGCAACTTTCCGTCCAACAACGATTATGCACCCATCCAGACACCGACCAACAACCCTGCCAGTCCGTGGGCTAATTTCCAATAGGAACCCAAATGAAAACTGTGAAAACGAAACTGTTCCTGCTCGCGCTGCTTTCAACCTTCAGCCTTTCGCCTTCAGCATTGCTTCACGCCGCCACCACCATTGACCCATTCAACAAATACGTCTGGGGTGCGAACCTCGGCTGGCTGGACTGGTCCGGCGGCTCCGGCCAGACCGCGACCGGCGCCGTCATCAGCCAATACGTCTGCTCCGGCTACATCTATTCCGCCAACGTCGGCTGGATAAACCTCGGCAGCGGCTCGCCCGCCAACGGCATCCAATATCAAAACAATTCCGCCACCGACTTTGGCGTGAACCTAGATGCCTTCGGCAACCTGCTCGGCTACGCTTACGGTGCGAATATCGGCTGGATTAATTTCGAGACCAATGGTGCTCCGGCCATCAACATGATCAACGGCCAGATGAACGGTTATGTGTGGAGCGCCAACTGCGGCTGGATTTCCCTGAGCAACGCCGTGGCTTATGTCCAGACAGACAGCATCACCCCCGGTGCGCTCGCACCCAATGGCCTGCCCATCGCCTGGCTGCTGCTGAACTTCGGCACCACCAACATCAATGCCAATGCCGATCCGACCGGCAAGGGCATGACCATCGGGCAGGATTATCTGGCTGGCACCGATCCGAACAACGTCAACAGCATTTTCCGCATCACCGCCGAGAACATTTCCTTTTTCTCCGGCGGATTTGCCGGACCCAGCGGAACCACTGCCGCGCTCACCTGGGACAGCGTGCCGACGCGGTTCTATCATATTCAGAAAACGACCGGCTTGAGTTCACCCGTCTGGAACGACAGCGGCCTGGGTCTGGTTTCACCCGCCGCCGGTGCCACCACCTCGGCCAGTTTCAACGACACCAATGCGCCGGCGCGGTTCTATCGTGTCCAGGCAGTGCGTCCGCTGATACCGTGAGCCCAGAGTAGTCCCCGTGGTGGAAACAAATTTGACGGAATTATTTATTCCTGAAACGGCGGCGGCGAGGCAGCGGACGAGGAACCGCGCGATGAGGCCGATGACGAAGCCGAAGAATATTGAGCCTATAATTTTATCGAGTGATTCTTGATTGAGTTTGGCAGCTAATCCGCCCGACGCGAAAAATTAAAAAGGAAAAAAGGTCCTTGCGGGCGGCCACCATTGCGGACGGGCCGAACCTCGGCTTGGCACCAAGGCCGGACGGGGATTGAACCGCCAAGGCGCAGAGGGCGCAGAGCACAATCGTTGTAGCGTCGAGCCTGCGGCTCGATGTGGCCGGAGTAAAAAACATTTTCAAACTCCGTCAGCAGCGGCATCTTCTGAGCATGGCCAGACGCGCCGTTAAAATCATTCTGCTGGCCGCCTGCCTGAACGCGGTTTTGGCAATGCGCCTTTTCGCCGGCCCGCCGTTCCTGACGGATGACCCGGAGCCGGTGGATTACCAGCATTGGGAGGCGTATATCTTCACCCAGGGCGACCATGCCAGCAGCGGCTACAACGTCGCCGGCCCGGCAATGGAGTTGAATTACGGCGTGATGCCGGACACGCAACTGCATCTGATCGTGCCGATGACCACGGTGGGCGGCAACGGCACGCCGGACGCCTCCGGCCTGGGCGACACCGAACTCGGGGTGAAATACCGTTTCCTGCACGAGACCAACTGGTGGCCGCAAATCGGAATTTTCCCGCTGGTGGAACTGCCGACGGGTGATGCGGGCCGCGGACTGGGCAACGGGCGGACATGGTTCCAACTGCCGTTGTGGATGCAAAAAAGTTTCGGGCCTTGGACGACCTATGGCGGCGGCGGCGAGGCCTTGAACACCGCGCCCGGCCAGCGCGATCATCCCTATGGCGGCTGGCTGGTGCAGCGAGATTTGGGACCGCACCTCACGCTCGGCGGCGAACTGTTCGCCCAGGGACAGGACACGGACAACGACCGGGGATTTGCCGCGCTCAATTTCGGCGGCCAATACAATGTGGACGAGCATTTCAGCCTGCTGTTCAGCGCGGGCCACAGCGTGGCCGGCGACAATCACACGCTCTGGTATTTCGGGCTTTACTGGACATGGTGAAACCGGACAGGCAAGTTATTATCTAATTTCACATGAACACATGCTCAAGGAGGCAAATGTCAATCAGCCGGTCGTCGGGCCTGCCGATGTTTGCAACGGCGTCTCGGACCAGGTTTCAGTCGGGAGGGGTTATTCTGCTCGTGCTGTTGCTGGGGCTGTCCGGCAGAATGCAGGCGGACGCGTCCTCGACGGACGATCAGATTGCCGCTCTGAAGGCACAGAAGAGTGACGCCATATTCAAGGTTCAGGACATCGTCAACCAACCGGTGACCCAGTTGAAGCGCACGCCCGATATGGTGGATATAGGTTTCTATCCCGGCTGGTTCCATCCGGGTGCAGAAACGCCAGACTACAACACGGTGGATGTCCGCAAAACGCAGCAATTCCCGTATGTCAACCAGTATGTCACTTCGGATTTAAATCCCGGCGTGATGTTTCTTGGACGGGATCTGGAGTTTAATTCCATGACCAAGTATTTCATAACCGACCGCTCGGTTCCCAAAAAGAAGCTGACCGAGGCGGAGATGGTGGAGATCAACCGGCTTTACCGGATCATCGGGCATTGCGAAGATCAACTGGATGACTTGCAGCATCCCGATCCGCCCTGGGCAAAAACCCAGCGTCTGGTTGCCACCCACAAACCAGTGGTCGTCGGGTGTTTGGCGGCGGTCGTGGTGATGCTTTTGTTGCTGCGCAAAAGACAGGCAGCCGATTGAGACGGGAGTTTCGTGTCTTTCACCGTGGCACCGCATAAGTATTTTTTCGCCACGGACAATTGACAGGCAAATAACATTTTAGGGCAGGGGGCCTTGCGGCCAGCCAGTCCTTCCGGACGGGCAATCCTTCCGGATGGGCACCAGATGCTGACAGGCCACCGCGGCAGGGGGTTGCCGCGGCATTCAGCGATTTATTTATTCGAATTCGCTTTTGGGCGCGGGCGTTTTGGATGGAGCCGGCGACTGCGCGCGGAGTGCTTTTACCTCTTCCGCAGTCACCTCAAGTCCGGCATTTCCAAATGAATTGTAAACGTAGGTCAGGACATTCGCGATGTCCTGATCGGTAAGCGGGAACGAAGGCATGTTGTTGTTGAATTTCACCCCGTTCACCACCACTTCACCCTGCCGGCCAAAGAGGACAGTTTGGATGGCCCGATTTTTGTCGGCGTTCAAATAATCGGATCCCGCCAACGGTGGGAACACGTTCGGCAGCCCCCGGCCGGTGGGCTGGTGACAGGCCGCGCAAATGGACGTGAACAGCCGCCGGCCCAGTGCAACCCGTTCGGTCTTCGATTTGGCGGCGCCGGGCGGCGGTGGCACGCCGCGCAATCCGCCTCCGTCCACCCAGTTACGGATCATCACCCGCTCTTCGTCGGTGAGCGCGAGTGATTCCGGGCTGTTGGCCACCGGCATGGTTTCCTTGTAATAGCTTCCCTGCCAACTGTCCCAAATGCGCCTTCTCAATTCCCAGCGGTCGGCGAAGGCGGTCTTGTAATCCAGCCAGTCATAAACAAAACGCGACTGCTGGTTGTGGCAGCGGGAACAGTTGCCCATGAAAATCGGCTGAATGTCGCGCAGGTAGGTGGGAATTTGATTGGTCGCCGCAGTGCCGTGGTCGCCGGCATCCGTCGGCGTGACCTGGGCCAGGGCTTTGACGAAGATCAGGCACCCGATGGCCGCGAGCACCCCCGGCCGGATCAACCGCGCCCGCCGTCTGTTCGAAAATAGGAATGTATTCATGGCAGCTATATTGTGTTTAATAGCCAACGGCAACCTTCATGATGTTAAAATCCAAGGGAAAGCTGTAAAATCAACTGGTTGGAGAACTGTCCCGGGTCGTTGCTCTCGTAAAACTCGTAGTCGCCTTCAAAGAGCAGCGTGCTTGTGAAATAATAAATATAGCCCACGCTGGTCCGCCGGGTGTTGTAGAACGAACTGCTCCCCGAATCGTAGGCGTTGAGCAGCGTGTCGTAGCGACCCACGATTTCCAGGTTGTTGACAAATGGAATCTCCGTGTTCAATCCGGCCAGTTTGTAGCCGCTCTGCACATACCACCCCTGCTGGCGAACCAGCCCCATGTCGGAGCTGCCATACTGGGTTTCAATAAATTCACCCTTCGTCTCGAAGTTTGGCCCCAGATGCAGCGCGGCATCCAACACACCCGCCGTCCATAAATAATTCCCCGCGTCGTCCCATTCCCCCGACTGGCCCGAAATGCCGACTTCAACATCGTAATGCGGTTTGTAGGGGAACGGCACAAACAGGCCCACGCGCCCGCCGCCGGACGGGTCGGT
>CAZIFP010000209.1:0-5270 GCA_964538105.1 uncultured Bifidobacteriaceae bacterium | reverse complement strand
AGCTTTCCGAACGTGGGAAGGGACGACACCCTCCCAGTTGAGGGCAGCGCTCCGAGGATCTGAAACTAGACAATAAGCGCAAAGAAGAAAGGCAGGAAGTTATCTTCGAGTAACTGGTAGTTGGCGGGTGATGGCTGGGTAATGAGTTTGGAAAAACTCGATTTTTCTGTCCGTGTCCCGACACCGGCACTAAACTTCATTTTCCATTAAGCGGACATTTTTATCCCGTTCCTTCCTTGAGTCGCTGTGCCATCGCATCGCTATGTTCATTTCGCAAATGGCTGTAGGTTTTTGCAATCAGAACTCCGCCATCCCGATGCCCCTGCCATGAAGCGATGGTTTTGAAATCAACACCCAGTTCAATGGCTCGGGTGATAAAACAACGCCTTAGTGATCGAGGGCTGAACGCTGGAAATTTCAATCGCTCGCACGCTGTGGATAACGCCTTCTTTGGGCTTTCGACTCGGAAAATATTTTGGCCTGGCTTGATATTGGCTTTTGCCTCCAAACGCTTCAAGAAGGGGAGCAGTTGAGGAAAAATCGGAATTGAAAAGCCAGTGTCAGTTTTCTGACGATAAAGCGAAATGCGGTTTGAGGCAAAATGAATGTGTTCGCCTTTGAGGTTGGCACATTCAGCCGTGCCGGCTCCGGAGAGTCCCATGAATTCAACCAAGTCGGCGGTGTCCTGCGCCGTGTCGCTATATTTCTGCGATCGAATTTCGGCAACGATTTGTTGAAATTGTTCCCATGTCGGTGTGATCCGGATTGGTGTCTCGACTTTCAACCCTTTGATTTCTTCGGCGGGTGAAGCCGGCAGCGCGCGAAGTTTTACCGCCAGTTCAAAAACATGGCGGATGAATCGGGCGTATTCATTGTAGGTCGCGTTTTTGAAATGCGATCGCCGGGCGGCAAGCCAGAGTTCAATTTGGCCGACACTGACGGTCTTGAGCGGAATATCCAAGCCAAGTTCCCAAGTTTCTTTGAAGATTTTCAGAATGGAACGGCGCGTGGCCGCCGTCTTCGGGGCATAACGGGTGAGCCCGTCATCGTAAAGCCGCAGCAATTCTTCCAAAGTCATTTTTCCCAACGACGGGTCAACCTTGTTAATTTTGCGCATTTCCTCTTTGAGCAACCGCTTGGCAAATTCGCGATCGGTCGTGTTGAGACTGTGCTGAATTTCCTTGCCCTTGTTACGGTAGCGGGCATAATACACCCCGTTTGACGAATAGCGGTAAAGGTTTTCGCCAACTT
The DNA here is from genome assembly GCA_964538105.1 of uncultured Bifidobacteriaceae bacterium. Classification (GTDB taxonomy): domain Bacteria; phylum Verrucomicrobiota; class Verrucomicrobiia; order Limisphaerales; family UBA11358; genus UBA11358. The sequence continues at coordinate 4,019 of CAZIFP010000209.1, read as the reverse complement.
TGCTGAATGCACCGGTGCGTGAGTGGGTCGTTTTCATGCCATTCACTATAGCGCGTATAAGCGGTGCGTGGAAGCTGAAAATTGCGAGGCGAAAATATAGCTGTAAGTCATTTAAGGCTGGTAGGTTGGGGTCTTAGCTCAGTTGGTAGAGCGTCTCGTTCGCAATGAGAAGGTCAGGAGTTCGAGCCTCCTAGGCTCCACCAGCCATCGCTTGAGCGCAGTGAAAGCGAAGGCTGCCGCGCCGAAGTGAAATGAAGGCGGGCCGGTCAAAATGCAATTTTTCTACGTTTATATACTCCAGAGCGAATCAGAGACGAAGCATTATTACGTTGGGCGCACTGAAGATTTGCGCACTCGGCTGAAAAAACACAATGCTGGTGAAGTTCCTCACACTGCTAAATTCCGGCCGTGGCAAATCAAAACCGCCGTTGCCTTCAACGAAGAGGCACGTGCCATTGAATTTGAGTTTTATCTCAAACCGCTTCCGGCCGTGCTTTTGCAAAAAAGCGGCTGTAAAAAAACCGCCCATGCAACCGCGCCACTTTGAAGCCGTCATGTTTTCCGCCAAGGCCGCCACCGCGACCATGGTGGCCGTGCTGTGCTATGATTGGGCAAGTCTGCCCGGCACGGCGTGGGTGGCGGCGGTTTCCGCCGTGGTGGTGACGCAGCCCAGCCTGCATTCCTCGTTCAAGGCGTCGCTGATGCGCGTCATCGCCAATCTCGCGGGCGCGTTTGGCGGCGCGGCGTTGAGCATCATTCTCGGGCAGCCGCTGGTGGCCGTGGCCGCCGGCGTCATGTTGACAGGATTGGTCTGCCACTTGTTGAAACAGGACGACATGCTGCGCCCGGCCTTCGTGGCGGTGATCCTAGTGACGCTGGCCGGCGACAATGACAAGTGGCACAGTTCGCTCAACCGCGTCGCCGGGGTTCTGGTCGGCTGCCTCTGCGCACTGGTCATCGGGTTTTTATTCGACAAACTTTCCGGCGTGCCCCAGCTTTTAAGAAAGGAAAACAGCGACCAGCACGACACCTCGGAATAATTTTTAGCCATGAAAACTTCGCTGAAAAACCAATGGGTGCTCATCACCGGCGCGTCGAGCGGGTTTGGCGCGGCGGCGGCGCGGGCGTTTGGTGCGGAAGGCGCGAAACTGCTGCTCGGCGCGCGGCGCGTTGACCGCTTGAAAAAAGTCGCGGAGGCATCAAATAAATCCGGCGCGGCCGCCGCGCACTTTCACAAGCTCGACGTTTCCCAAACCGCAAGCGTCGATACATTCATGGGCTGGGCGAAGGGAAAGATCGCAAATCCAAAATCGCCAATCGGAAATCTCCACGTTCTCATCAACAACGCCGGCGGCGCGCACGGCCTGGACACCATCGCCGAAGGCAAGGATGCCGACTGGGAGGCGATGATCCAGTCGAACGTGCTCGGCGTGTTGCGCGTGACGCGCGCGGCGCTCCCGCTGTTGGCACGCGCCGCCGGCGCGAGCATCATCAACATCGGCTCGGTTGCCGGACATGCGGCTTACGAAGGTGGCGCGGTGTATTGCGCGGCCAAGGCTGCCGAGCTGCAAATCACCCGCGCGTTGCGGCTGGAACTGCTCGGCTCCGGCATCCGTGTCGGCACGCTGGATCCGGGCCTGGCGGAGACGGAATTTTCACTGGTGCGTTTCAAGGGCGACACCGCCAACGCCAAAAAAGTTTACGAAGGCATGAAGCCGTTGACCGCCGATGACATTGCGGAAACGCTCGTCTGGTTGGCCAGCCGTCCGGCGCATGTCAACATTGATGAACTCATCATCAAGCCGGTGGACCAGGCGGCGATTGGAAAAGTCCATCGGCGAATGAAGAAGGAAAAATGAAGAATGAAGAAGCCGCTGTCGGTTTTTGTTTCTTCATTCTTCATTCATAATCCTTCCTTCATCTTTTAAATTCCCCGGTTCGCGCGCCAGAGCAGCACGACACCGACGGCCTGAAAGATGAAATTCGGCAGCCAGACGATCAGGTGTGGCGCGAATTCCGGCCGCGCGGCCAGTGCTTTGGCCGTCAAAACAAACGCGTAATAAATCAAAACCAGACCGAGCGCGATGGCCACGCCGATGTTCGTCTCGCGCCGGTGGACGCGGATGCCCAGCGGAATCCCGACCAGCGTGAATCCGAAGCACGCGAACGAAAAGGCGATCTGCCGGTTCAGCTCCACGCGGATCGGCTCGGTCAAATCTTTCCGTTGCTGCCGGGCTTCCTTCAATTGCACCAGGCGTTCAATCGAGTTCGTCGCGGCGGGCGGCGGCAGGCCGAGTTTTTGGTCGAGGTCGGACAGTTCGGCGCGCAACTGCCAGAATGTCATGTCGCTGATGCCCGGCGTGAACGTCCGGCCGGCGTTGTTGTCCATGCTCAAATCATAGACCGCATCGGGCGAGGAACTGATGGACACCTGGTCGCCGGTGCTCACGCTGCGCGCGTCGAACAGGTGCAGGATGAACTGTTTGTTCGGCGCATCCACGTCAATCGTGCCGCGCGGCGCGCGGACGGTGGTGGTGACGTTCATTCCATCTTTGTCCAGCACTAAGACCCACACGTCCTCCAGTCGGCCGCCGCGGTTTTTCTCGGCGTAAAAGATGAAGCCGGGAAAATCGCGGATGAACCGCCCCTCCGGCAGTTGCGTGGTGTTCATCAGTTCGCCGCTCAATTTGTAGAACAGGGTGACATACGCCACGCGGCATTGCGGGCCGATCTGGAGGTTGATCCACGCGCTTACGCCGCAGCAGAGCAGGCTCAAAAGCAGCACCGGCGTGATGAGCGAGAGCAGGCTGATGCCGCTGGCGCGCGCGGCGGTCAGTTCCTGATCCGCGCTGAACCGGCCGAAGACGAGCAACATCGCCGTGAGCAGTCCCATCGGCAGCGCGAAGACCATGACCCAAGGAATCAGCAGGCCGAAAGCCTGGACGATGGTGTCCAGCCGCGCGTGGCCACTGATTAGCGCCGGCAGGACTTCCTTGAGCACATTGCCAATGAGCAGCACGAACGTGAACACCGCCACCGTGAGCACCAGCGAGGCGAGCACCTGGCGGGTCAGATAATTGTGCAATGTCTTCACGCGGTCGGTTTTGGTTTCACGAAAATATCGGCTGGCTCACGTTTACTGGAATTGGCCCGCAAAGTCCACCGGGGATTAGGCGGCTTCAATCCCGAAGCGCGGCAGCTTTCCGCCATTCCGCCAGCCGGGTTTTGGCGGTCTGGATTTGTTCCGGCTTGAAGGCGGGATTCGCTTCGATCCGTTTGACGACAAGTTCCGCGTTGTTCACGCTGTCGCAAAGCTCCGCATGCACCCGGGCCAGGCGCATCCACAAATCAAAATCCTCCGGCTGTTCCGCGGTCTTTTGCTCCAGCCGCTCAACGGCGGTGCCGAGGTGACCCTGCGCCAGCAGCTCGTCAATGGATTCCGGCAGCACGCGTTCAGGTTCCGGTTCGGAGCCGCCCTGGCTCCATTCCTGGATGGAACGCCGGGCGAAATCCGTGTGACCGCGCGGGACGTGCGGCCGTTTTTCCAGCGTCCGCAACACTTTCTGCGCCTTGTCCGGGTAACGCAGATCCTGCGCATAAAGCCGGATCAGCATCATGGCGGCGTCCACGTTGTCCGGGTTTCTGAACAAAAGCGATTTGAGCAACGCCTCCGCCTTGCCATATTTTCCATCCCGCCGCAGATGCGAGGCCTCGACCAGCGGATCAAGCGGGCGGACATAATTTCCCTGCTCGACGCCGAGATGATCCAGAATCGTCTCCAGCGCCAGCACGCTGGTGCCGCCCGATTTCTTGAGCTTGAGGCAAAGCTGGATGGCTTCCTTGCGTTGGTTGTTGTGAACCAGCCGCGCCAGCGTGTCCAGGTCGCGCAGGCTCCGGTCAATCTCCCAGCCCAGTTCATCGTCGGGCTTCACCAGCCATTTGAAGGCGCGAGAGAGCAGGGCGGTGACGCAGCCGCCCCAGAGGAATGCCAGCGCCAGCACGAGAGCCAGATACATTTC
>CAZIFP010000208.1:0-5342 GCA_964538105.1 uncultured Bifidobacteriaceae bacterium | reverse complement strand
CGGCGGCGGGTTCCTTAGCACCGGCAACATTGGTCTCGCCGGTTATAACCAGACGGAATGGGTCAATTATACACGCACTTTCACGACCGGCACCTATAACATCTATGCGCGGATTGCTAGTGGTAACGGCGGCAATGCCACGGTGCCGGTTTCCCATGTGGTGGGTGGGCAGGGAACCTCAACCCAAACAACCACCAACTTGGGCATCTTTAACTTTCCGGCCAACAACTGGGGTGCCTACAATTACGTTCCGATGACGGACAAGTTCGGCAACCCGCTTGCGGTCAACCTTTCCGGGACGACGACTTTGAGGGTCTCTGCCGGTTCCGGGGCGAACATCAATTTCTTCATGATCCTGCCGGCTGATACGAACACGCCAACCATCACTGGAGTATATCCCGACGGCAGCACACTGGTTCAAGGCACCAACAAGTTTGCCTTCACCGTCAGCAGCGCCAGCCATTCAATTGCCCAGAGCAATGTGGTGGTGACCTTGAATGGTGTCACCAACAACATTCTGACCTTTGCTGGTTCCAGCAGCAGTTGGAATGTTAGCACACCGCTGGCGCTCAATGTTACAAATTACACCGCTGTCATCACTGTGACGGATAGTGTTGGATACAGCCATTCCACCACGGTTTACTTCGACACGTTTAATCCAGCAAGCTACGATATCGAAGCGGAAGATTTTGACTTTAACAGTGGTCAATACATTGATAATCCGGTGATTACTTCGGTCAATGCCGCAAACAGCTATTTTGACTCAGAAGGCAGCAACGCTCGAATTGGGACGGATGGGGTGGACGAGTTTTCTGGAAGCACTTATGCTCCCCCTACGGCTGATTTCCATTTCCGCGCTAACGATTTTATCGCCACTTCCGTTTGCAATGACACCCCTACGCGGGCATTGCTCGCGGCGCAGGCAACAAATTCGCTGGCCTTCAACTATAATATTGGCTGGTGGGCCACCAGCGGCTGGCTCAACTACACTCATAACTATCCTGCAGGCAACTACAATGTCTATGCCCGTTTGGCGGGAAATAGCGGAACCACGAATATAATCCAACTGGACCAGGTAAGTGCTCCAGCCGGCTATCTTGGCACATTTACCGAGTTAGGACGCGGCTATAATGCCTTTGACTGGATCCCGTTGGTAAGCACCAACAGCGGCCAGCTCGTAACGGTCACGCTGGGCGGACTGGCCACTTTGCGCACCACGACTTTTGGCAATGTAAATCCCAACAGTTATCTGTTGGTGCCGGTCGTGACCGCACCTGCGCCGCTCCAATGGATTTCGTCGGCTGGAGTCCTTACCTTAAGCTGGAGCAACGCCGCCTTTCACCTTCAGGTTCAGACAAACTCGATTGGTGCCGGGCTCAATGGAAACTGGGTTAATTATCCCGGCGGTGGAACCAGCCCGGTGAACATAACAATGGACAAAGCCTTGGGTCCCGTATTTTTCCGTTTGTCCAACTAGTGGATCGTTTGTCCAGACTGGCAGGGGCGTTCATCGGTTACGCCTCTGCCAGCCCTTTAGAAGAAGTGGATTAACATTTTAGAAACTGTGCCCGATGCACACACGATATGATTCATAGGAATTCTAAAATTTCAGAATTGCCGACATTACGCATTGTCAAAACCGCGTTCACTTTGATTGAACTGCTGGTGGTCATTGCCATCATCGCTATTTTAGCCGCAATGTTGTTGCCGGCGCTGGCTCGCGCCAAACAAAAGGCGGTCGGGATCACTTGCATGAACAACCTGAAGCAATTGCAGCTTGGCTGGTTTATGTATGCCGACGACAGCCAAGATAAACTCCTGCCCGTGGGGGGGACTGATGTCACTTGGACAAGGATGACCATACCGCCGACTTCGCCGTTAAACTACCAGCAATGGGTATATGGTCTGGTGGATAACGCCCCGTCGGGAACCAACGACTGGTTTTTGGAGAACGCCCTGCTGTTCCCCTATATTAAAAGTGATGCGGCTTATAAGTGTCCGGCGGATCCGAACAAATATAATGGGACGCCTACAATCCGGAGTTATTCCATGAACTGCTGGCTAAATCCTATCACTCCTTGGAATCCAGACACTACATCGCCAACCGAACGTATTTATCATAAGACCGGTGATCTTGCGTTGCCGGGGCCTGCCAACCTGTTTGTGTTCATTGATGAGTCCGTGTATAGCATTGACGATGGTTTTTTTGTCTGCCATCCCGGTCCGGCTTATGTCAATTCATGGATCAACAACCCAGGCACTTATCACGGAAACGGGGGTGGTTTGTCTTTTGCCGACGGCCACGCGGAGATCAAAGCCTGGAAAGACGGCAATTTGCTGTCCGCCAACAGAACGGTGAAATATAACGGAGCCAAAATTATGGCGGACAACTCAGGAGATTTATCCTGGCTGCAGCAGCGCAGCACCTATTTGCAATAATTGCAAATCAGGATTTCCCGCCGCGATGAAGGATTGAGATCATCGCGGCACTTCGTGGCATGTTGTCCTGCACCCTTATTGACCTAACATGTCGAACACCAGTAAACCGTTTTAGAAGACGAAAAATTATGAAAATGGGCACGGTCACAGTGGTGGCTTTTATTATTTGTGGAATGGCAGCAATTAACAGCGCGGCCGAAAATTCAGACAGGCCCATTTCCGTCTATCTTACCGCAAAAGACACGGGCCAACTTCTGGCCAGAACTGGTGACTTGGGCTTTGACGCCATGCCCCAACCCGCCGAGCAGGAGCCATGCATCTTTGTGGATCCGACTAAAAAGTTTCAAACCCTGCTGGGCATAGGCGGTGCCCTGACCGACGCCGCCGCCGAGACGTTTTACAAGCTGCCAAAGGACAAACAGCAGGAGATTTTGCGTGCCTATTTCGATCCTCAAAATGGGATCGGCTATTCGCTGGGCCGCACGCATATTAACAGCTGTGATTTTTCCAGCGAGAGCTACACCTATGTCAAGGAAGGTGACAAAGTGTTGCGCAGCTTTGACATTGCGCATGACCGGAAATATCGGATTCCATTTATCAAGGCGGTTCTGGCCACGGCTGGTAAGGATTTTTCCCTGTTCGTCAGTCCTTGGAGTCCTCCTGCCTGGATGAAAAGCAACCATGACGTGCTGCACGGCGGCAGTTTGCTGCCTGAATTCTACGAGGCCTGGGCAAACTACTACGTCAAATTCATCGAAGCCTACGAAAGTGAAGGCATACCAATCTGGGGCATGACGGTTCAAAATGAACCGATGGCCAGCCAGACTTGGGAATCTTGCATTTACACCGCCCAGGAAGAGTGCGATTTCGTAAAAAATTATCTTGGCCCCGTCATGGAAAGCTCCGGCTTGGCGGACAAAAAAATTCTGGTTTGGGATCATAACCGGAACCTGATGTATCAGCGTTCACAGGGGGTTCTTGATGATCCAGCCGCCGCAAAGTATGTTTGGGGAATCGCATTCCATTGGTATTCAGGCGACAATTATGAAAACGTCCGGCAAGTCACGGAAGCATACCCCAAGATGAATGTGCTGTTGACTGAAGCGTGTCTTTACCCGTTTGACTTTAAAAAAATCAACGAGTGGCAGTGGGGCGAGACGTATGCCAAGTCCATGATCAATGATTTCAACAATGGGGCCGTCGGCTGGACCGACTGGAATGTCTTGCTGGATGAATCCGGCGGGCCAAATCATGTGAATAATTTTTGCTTTGCCCCGCTGCATGGCGATACCAAGACCGGCCAGTTGTATTATATGAATTCTTATTATTATATTGGTCAATTTTCCAAATTTATCCGGCCCGGAGCCAGGCGGATCACCAGTTCCTCAATGACCGATGACTTAATGACGACTGCCTTTCTCAATCCCGACGGCAAGGTTGCAGTCGTGGTGCTGAATCTATCCGACAAGGAGCAGCCCTTTTCATTGTGGGTTAAAGGCAACGCGGCAAAGAGCTCAAGTCCGGCCCATTCTATCATGACACTGGTTTTCTCCTGCCCAAAGATACGTTCATGACCACCTAAAATCCACGAGGTGCGAACCTTCATGCAATAAGTCAAACCTGCTTAGTCTTGATTTGATGGTAGTTGGCAAGTTTGCAAATTAAAACTGCAAAGAATACATTGTTAGAAACTATAGTGGCGATGTCGGGGTTGAGTTAAAGCAAATGGTATTGTCTAATGACGGTGTAACAGCATTGTAAAAACCATCAACGCGACAGGCATTGGTTACGCCTCTGCGCTTTGCAAGTTATTTGGCTTCAAATTAAAAGTGCGACGAGTTCCAGCTTGGAAATTGTTGCGAGTCCTGACTCTGTCAGTCAATTGCATTAGTGGACGATAAGCGACGGTTTTTTGCCAAACAGGCGTTGGACGACTTCGGCGGCGGTGTAGGAATCGCGGTCCGGCGGCAGAAAGTTCGCGACGTTGGCGATCTCATTGCCGGCGGTGACCAGCGGCAGGCTCAATTCATTTTCCGCGTTCACCTGGGCGAGGCCGATGGTCGCAACCAGTCCGTTGCAGACGCATTCCCGGCCGATGGTTTCCATCAGCGTGCCGCCCTTGCGGATAAAATCCTCCACCGGCTCGGCGGGACAACGATAGCCTGTCGTGCCGTCCGCCTTGCGATAGGCATGACGGAGATAGCCGAGATCACAGCAGCGTTCGCGGGATGGAAGAGATTTGGCTTCCGCCAGCGTGCCGGGCAGTTGCACGACTTTGAAGGGAAAACCGGTGGGCGACGCCAGCGGATCCGTGAATACGCGCAACCTGCCTTCACGGCTCAACTGAAAAACCTGCTGCTTCAAGTCGGGGCAGATGCCGGACTCTTCGCAGAAGGCAAACGCGGTGCCGACCTGGATGCCGGCGGCGCCGAGGTTTAACGCATCGGCGAGTTTGCCGGCGGCTCCGTAGGAACCGGCGAGCCAGAACGGCAGTTCCAAGGCGCGGATTTTTTCAAGTTCGACGACGTCGCGCGGGCCGTAAACCGGTTCGCCTTCACCGTTCAATTGCAGCGCGCCACGCGGCGGCGCGTTGTGGCCGCCGGCGGTTTCACCCTCGACTATGAAACCGTTGACCTGGCCGTTGGATTTGCGAGCCAGTGTCATCGCCAGCGTGGCCGAGGCGACGATGCCGAGAAAATCCGGCCGCTTCAACGCCGGCACCGTGCCGCCACAAAATTGCGCCGGGTCGAAGGTCGAATAAAATTCTTCGCCGGGCAACCCGCCTTCAATGTCAATTTTCAACTCCACCGCCTCGCCGCGCGCCAGCCGGTCGAGCACGCCGGGGATGGCGCGCGGAATGCCCGCGCCCATCAGCACATAATCCACGCCCGCGAGCATCGCGC
>CAZIFP010000207.1:0-5352 GCA_964538105.1 uncultured Bifidobacteriaceae bacterium | reverse complement strand
GCGCTCATGCTGACGATGGTGAGCATGGCCACGCCTTCCGGTGACAATCCAAAAACCGGCTGAAGAATGCCCGCGATGCCCAACCCGGTCATTGCGCCGAAAAATAATGTCGGCGAAAAAATACCGCCGCAGCCGCCCATGCCGTAGCAGGCCACGGTGGCCACGAATTTTGCCGCCAGCAGCAGCGCCGCCGTCTGCCAGATCAGCTTGCCGGTGAGCGCCTCGGACAAATCATCGTAACCCAGGCCAAACACGCCGAGCCTGCCGGTATAGCGAAAGACCGCCACGCCCAGCACCCAACAAACCAATCCACCGATGGCAGGTCGTAACCATGCTGGAACGGCGCTTAATTTTCTTTGCCGGGCACGCAAGCCCAATGCTGATTTCTGAAATGCCACGCCCACGAGCGTTCCCGCCGCCGCCACCACTGGCACCAGCAAATAGGAATACCAGGATGGTTCACCGATGGCCGCGAGTGAAAATGAAGGTTGAGGCCCGATGATGCCATGCGCCACGAGCGCACCCAACATTGCCCCGAGCAGCACGCTGCCGAGCAGACGGCTGTTTAAATCGCCAATCAATTCTTCCAGCACGAACGTGACCCCGGCCAAGGGCGTGTTAAAGGCGGCAGCCAGACCGGCGGCGGCACCGGTGGCGGCAGCCAGCCGGCGCTTTTGTTTGGGTTCACCCGCCAGTCCCGCCAGCAGTGAACCGGCCGTGCCAGCCAGTTGCACGCAGGGACCTTCGCGGCCGAGGCTGCTGCCACCGCCGATTTGCAGCGTGCCCGCGAGAAATTTCACCCACAGCACACGGAAGGGCACAAAGCCAAAGTTTTTCCAGAATGCCGCCTTCAACTGGGGAATGCCGCTGCCGGCGGCCTCCGTGCAAAACGAGTTGAGCAGCCAGCCGGAAATCAGCGAAGTCCCCAGGATTATCCCCAGGCTGCTCCAAAGAAAGGTGGTGAACGAACAATGGGAAAGCCGCACGATGCCGGCACGATAACAGCCGGTCAATGCCAGTTGGAACGCCACCGCCACCAGCCCGGCCACAAAGCCATACGCGCACGTTTTAAGAATCGTGCGCGGGCGTTCCGGCAGTTTTGACAGCCACTCGACCAGTATTTTCAAGTCCCCTCATGATGCCCAAGTATATGCCGGGTGAAAAGTTTCAATCGCTTGTCCCGGTGCGCAATCCTTTAACGTCGCCATCAGGTTTATCGGGCGAGAGCGATGGGCGAAATATCAATGCCAGTCATGGTGCGTCAATTTTCAAGAGGATGGCGGACGATTTTCCTTCATTTGAAAAGTAAAATGAATCAACTCGTCGTCCTTCGTGATTGAAATTGTGGAAAGTTCGTAAGTTGACTCGGAAACTTGGCGAATGAAAACCACATTATTAGTCAAAACAGAAATTAACCGGTTCGGATTCATCGCTATTGAATATGAAAATACAAGTCCACCGCGCGCCTCGTGAAAGGTGTCTTGAATATAAAAGCAAGACTGTGAAATACGCGGACCGCTTCCGAACCGGGAGCGCCCGTTTCCTTGCCGCCGCCGCTACGCCAGCTTCTTCACGATGTGCTCAGCAAGGATTTCCGGCACGGTCAGGGCGACGATAACCTTGTGGCTGCGCTGTAAGAAGGATTTGATCTCCGACAACGCATCTGGTTCGCGCTGCTGAAATTCAATGCGCCGTCTTTTTTGCCGCGCGCTGCTCAAAAATCAAGATGCAGACGACCATAAAAATCACCAGCGTAATTGAAGCTGAATAACGGCTCATGGCGAGTCCGCCCTGGTTCAACGGCTTGTCAAAAAAATCCCCCAACACCGCGCCCAATGGCCGGGTTAGGATAAAGGCCGCCCAAAATAAAACCGTGTGCGAAATTTTTGTGAAATAATAAAGCGCGGCAATCACCGCCAGCAAACCACCAAAAAGCGCTATCGAATTGAGAAAGCCAAAGCCCTCGGTGTCGGCCGTCCAGTCGCCGAGCGCGGTGCCCAGGGTTTGCGAGAACATGATGGTGACCCAGTAAAATATTTCCGCCCTGGGCGAACTGACGGTGTTGATGGACACCGAGCCGAGCGTCCGATACCAGATCGCCAGGGAAGCAATCAGCAGAACCAGCAACAATGATGAGCCGCCCGCATAACCGATGTGCAACGACCGGTCGCAAAAATCCGCCAGCGTGGTTCCCACGGTCGTGGTGGCGATGATGGTTGCCCAATATAAAAACGAATGAAAGCGCGCCGCCTTGATTTGCGCGAAAACAAAAGCGATGAAGAAAACGGCGAAAATCGCAGTGCTCAACAGATAACCCAGGTTCATGGACATTGAAACCGCATCGCCCCCGGTCTCGCCCAAAGTCGTCGCGGCGATCTTAATCAGCCAAAAAACGAAAGTGACCTCAGGGACTTTGCTAAAAAGTTTTTCGTCGGTTTGTTCCATGCCAGATTGTCCTGGTGCAGTGATTTTTTCAATTCATCTGCCGACAAACAAAACATTAAGCCAAGCCGGGCCGGTGTAACGCCGAGGCCGGGGAGCCGCACCCGGTTGATTGGTTGAAGTGGTCGAAGCCACCTGGGCGGGTGCCGCATTGGTTCCCGGTGGACGTTCGGTGCAGATTAAAACGATGCGATTATTTTTCGTGTCCAGCGACGAAGTCCGGCAGCCGGCTTTGGTTTGCACGGTCTGTTCCACCACAAAATCCGTCGGGCTGTTTTCCTTGATGATGGTCAGCGTGCCGTCGCGCTGTGAACTGAACGCCTCCATCGTGTTGGGATTGAATCCGCCGCCGTCCGTGCCGTTGCCGATGGGCAGAGTAGCCAGCACCTTGCCGCTGTCGGCATTCACCACCACGCATACATTCGGACGCGCGCACATCGCAAACAAAATGTGGTTCTTGGCGTCCAAGCCAAGGCCGCCTGGTTCGCCGGCGCTGTCGCCCAGATCATACTTGTTCAGAACCTTGAGGGTCTTGACATCCACGACGGCGATTTTCTTCTCGTCCTCGACATCCACGAACAATTTCCCCTGACCGTCGCTGCGGGCCTCCTCCATCGCGCCACCAACATCCACCGTGCCAACCACCGTGCCGTCCTTGGGATCAATCACCGTGATGCTGGGCGCTTCGTGGCTGAATATAAAAATCTTGTCGGTGAATGGTTCCAGCAGGATGCCGTCGGGCCTGCCTTGGACTTCAATGTCCTTGATCTTTTGCATGGTCGCGGTGTCGAACATGCCGATCTGGCGGCCGCTGCAGAAACCGTGGTGCGTCGCTGTGTCAACGGCCACGCCGTGACCGCCGATGTTGGTGATGGCACCGATGTATTGGTGGCTGTCGAGGTCGAACACGAGCGTATTGGAGCCGCGTGGCACATAAACGCGCCGGCCGTCGTTGTCGGCATAGACATAATCCGTGCCACCGCTGCCCATGAGCCGGGTGGTGTCGAGCACCTTGTAAGGAGCGGTCGCATCCTGGGCGGGGATGTTGACGGCCAGCAGGCCGAATAAAATGCCGGCGAACAAATTCAGTTTTTTCATAAATAATCAGTCAGTCAGACGCGGTTGAAAGAAATAGGTTTCAACATTGCCGGAACAGAATCACCACGTCCAGTAAAACCCGAAATACCACAAAGTGTGTTCATCCCCGATGACGCTGTGCCCCGCGCTGGCCTGCAGGCTGAAATGGTCGCTGAAATGATACGAGCCGCCAAAGTTCAGCGCCGCGTAACCATGGTCGCCATCCGCATCCTGGCCTTGCGCGAACAGTTCGCCCCCCAGCGAAAGAAGTTCTCCCAAATCCCGCTGCAACAGCAGGCCGCCATAAGGATAGTCCCGCTCGCCCGGCGCGGAATTGAAGAACACGCCGCCGCCGGTGTCCACCGTCCACGATCCAAAACTTTTTTGCGCCCACAACGGCAGGTGATAAGTTGCCCGCCCGTTGCCCAGGTTCCGGTTCGCGTCGCCGGTGGGCAGAGTAAGACCGGGAAAGACGGCCAGGTCCGGCCATCCATTCGTCTCGTGCAGGAACCGGTATTTGACACTGAACGCGATATCGCCCAGACCGGAAGCCGTCGGCATCCCGCCACCCGTCGCCGTCGCCATGCTGATGTTAAAAGTAAGCTGCGTGTCCGGAAACGCTCCGCAATCCACTTCCGCCGCCGGGCCATTGAGGCTGTAAGTGCCACCGGCATAATCGCCGGTGGTGAAAAGATACGTTTCCCAATGCTGATAATCCGTCGGCTCCGGGTCGTCGGTCAGGAAGGGCGGGCCGGCAGAGAGGCGAGGTGTCGGAACCAGGTTCAGGCACGCGGCCAGCAGGATGATTTTTGCCGGGTTAAAACCCGCCGGGTCAAATCGCCGACTCATGGCGGTGAAAATAGCGGACTGCCGGACGGCCCGCCACTCTGGCTTGCGATAATTTGGCGGTGAATTGTGGTTTGTTTTTCCCTTCACACGAGCTTCTTCGTAATGCGCTCGTCGAGGATCTCCTGCACGGTTCCATATTGATGAAGCCCATGAATCCAACACCTGTAATTTCTTGTCTTGGCTCTTCCGGTGCATGACAATGTGGTGAAATTGGACGCCGGCCGGAAGGTGAATCGAGTCCGCTCAACGCAATCAGGTGTTTCTCAGGGTAAATGAAGTTCAGAATAAAATTCAGTCTGTTTCTGTTGGCAGTCCTGGCCATGCTCGGCGGCTGTGCTGTCGGCCCGAACTACAAACGGCCCGCCGTGCAGACACCGGAAGGTTTTCGCTTCGCTGAAAACCAGACTACAAATTCGCTCGGCGACCTCCCGTGGTGGCAGGTGTTTCAAGATCCGGTGCTGCAAGGTTTGATCGGCACCGCCATCACGAACAACTATGATCTCAAGCAGGCCGTGGCGCGCGTGGAGGAGGCCCGCAACCAGGCGGCGGTGGCCAACTCGGCGTTCTTTCCGCAGATCGGCTATGGCGGTGATGTCGGCCGCGGACGCAACGCGCTTTACAACTCCTACGCCCCCTTGAACGGCGCCACCGCAAGTTCCGCACAACTCACGCTCAACGCGGCATGGGAGATAGATCTTTGGGGCCGCATCCGGCGTTCGAGCGAGGCCGCCCGCGCGCAATATCTCGCCACCGACGAAGCGCGGCGCGGCGTGATGATCACTTTGGTGAGCCAGGTCGCCACCGCCTATTTTCAATTGCTGCAACTGGACCAGCAACTGGCCATCCAGCGTGCCGCGACCAATGCCTACGCCGGCAGCTACCGCATTTTCAACGACCGTTTGTTCAATGGCGTCGCTTCCAAACTGGAGACGGATCGCGCCGCCGCCGCGCTGGCCAACGCCGCCGCGCTCATCCCGCAGTTTG
>CAZIFP010000206.1:0-5381 GCA_964538105.1 uncultured Bifidobacteriaceae bacterium | reverse complement strand
GCGCGCGTCTCCTCCACCAGCCCGCGCGCAAACATCGCGTCCACGCGGGCATTGATGCGCGCGTGCATGTCCGCCGGCTGGCGCGTAAAGCAGAATGAATTTATTTTGATTGGGACGGCGCTCTGCGTCTTCCACTCGGCGCGCTGTTCGGAAAACTTTTTGCCCGTCAGCCGGATCACTTCCACGGCGCGGATGACGCGGCGCGGATTTTGTTTATCAATCTTCTCGTAAGCCGCCGGGTCGCGCTCGCGCAATTCGTGAAGCAATGCCTCGAACGACGCGGCTTCCAGTTCGGCGCGCAATTCAGGATTGGTGGCCGGTGCCTTGCCAAGCCCGCTCAAAAACGCCTTGAAATAAAGTCCCGTGCCGCCGCAGAAAACCGGCACGCGCCCGCGCGACTGGATTTCCTCGACGGCCTTTTGCGCGAGCCGGATGAATTGCGCGGCGTCGAAATTTTCTGTCAGGTCGCAGATGTCAATCAGGTGATGCGGCACACGGGCGCGTTCGACCGCCGACGGCTTGGCCGTGCCGATGTCGAGTCCGCGATACACCTGCATGGAGTCGGCGGAGATGATTTCACCGCCGATTTTTTCCGCGAGGAGCAATGCGATTTCAGATTTGCCAACAGCGGTCGGCCCCGCGATGAAAATCGGAGTTGAGACAGAATTTACAGAATTCACAAAATTAAAATATCAGCGGCGGAAAAGTTTCGGTTTTCGGTTCCACAATTTCAATTCTGACAATTCTGTTAATTCTGTCAAAAATCAGTTTTGCTTTGCCGGCGCGCGTCGCGACAGAATTGCCGCCAGCCCGAGGCCGGCGAAAAAAATCGGCACACTGACGAGCTGCGCGGGCGTCAGGCCGAAATGCTGGTGGGCGTTGTTATAATCGCCGCGGAAATATTCAACGAACGAACGAGCGATGGCGTAACAAATGAGGTAGGTTGCAAAAACCTGGCCGTCGAATTTCTTGCGCAGGAACAGCCAGGCGAGGAAAAAATACAGGCCGAGGTTCAGCAGCGCGTCGTAAATTTCCGTCGGATGCACCGGATAGGTCGGCGAGCCCAATGGATTTCCCGGGGGAAAACTGATGGCCCACGGCAAATCGCAGGCACGGCCGTAGCAGCAGCCGTTGAGCAGGCAGCCGATGCGACCGAAGACGCTGCCGAGCGCGATGCTGGGCGCGAACACGTCGGCGATTTTCCACAACGGCAGTTTTTTCCAGCGGAGGAAAATGATACCCGCAATGATCGCGCCGATAAGGCCGCCGTAAAAAACCAGACCGCCGTGCTGGATCATGAAAATTTCCGACAGCGGCTGGCCGGCGAACTCGTCGTTCCAATACGTCACGACATAAACGGTGCGGGCACCGAGGATCGTGCCGATCATAATCCACAGCGCGACGTCGGCGATGGTTTCGCCGGAGATTTTTTCATGCCGTCCGCGTAGCGTGGCCGTCCACAGCCCAAACACGAAGGCGAGCGCCATCATCACGCCATAGGAATGAACCGGGAACGAACCGAGATGAAACAAAATCGGATGCACGGCGGGAAATTAAGCGGCGGCGATTGAAATGGCGAATTTGAAATTTGCCATTTCAATTGTGATTCGTGGCCGGATTGGCTTCTCCCGGAATCGGTGCGACAAAACCGTTCGGCAGCGGCGGCCATTGCGGAACGTTGACGACCAGGTCGCGCCACGCCTGGCGCTCGGCGGGCGACATCGCCGACCAGCGCTCGGCGTTTTTCAGGAACTCGGCTTTATCCGGCGCGCTCATGCTGGCGAATTTTGCAAACGCGTTGACGCATTCGGCGCGCTGCGCCGGTGGCATTTTGTCAAATGCCTGCAAGGTTTTCCCCATCTGCCGGCGCTCGGCTTCGGACAAAGTATTGAGCGCCGCCTGTTTTTCGTCGGGCGAGAGGTCGAAAAAATGGTTGAACCCCGCCGTAACCTGACGCCGCTCGGCTTCGGAAAGCGCGTTCCAGTGTGTTTTCTCGGCCTCGCTCGGGGCGCGACCGGAATCCTCCGCCGGATAGTTGCTTGAGTCCATCCGCGCGAAATAGCGGAGGATGTGTTCGTTCTCCAAAAATTCCTCCTGCAACGACGGCGGCAAAAGACTCCACTCGGTGAGCCGGTCTTGCACCAGCTCGCGCACGTTGTTCGGGATGACCGCCAGTCGCGCGGCGCGGTTGGTCGGCGACTCGCGCAGCAGCGGCACGAGATACCAGCGCAATTCCGTGGCGCGCAGGCGCAACTCGCGTTCGTTCGGGTCGAGCGCCTCGTATTCGGCGACCTTGGCAAGGATGCGCGCGCGGATTTCCGGCGGTCGGTTGGTCAGAAAAATGTCGCGTTCGTCCGGCGTCATCGCCAGGAGTTGCCGGAAAAAATCCACAGGAGATTGCTTGCGGACGGACAGCGACATGTTCTTCACAGTCGCGGGAGCATTCGCCGCCTTCTGGGCAAGCAGCGGAGAAATCGCAAGCAGTCCCGCCGCGAAGACAGCGGGCCACCAGCGCGCCTGCCGCGAACATTTCATTGCAGCAGCGCCAGCAGTTCCTCATCGGCGCGCGGCTGGCTCATGCGCTGGATGGCGTCGAAATTTTTCAGCGCGTCCACGCTTGGCAGCGGCTGCGACCCGGCCACCAGTGCGACATTCCGGGCAAGCGCGATGCGCCGGCTGGTCAGTTCGTAGTGATGAAATGTCAGCCCAGTGAAAAGAACCAACGCCATTGCGACGGCGACGCGCGGCAGCAGCGCGTGCCAGTTCCAACCCAAACTCCAGCGGCGGGCGCGGCGCGATTCCTCCGATTCAACCGCCTGCATCACCCGTGCGGTGAAATTTGACGGCACGGCGGCGTCCGGCAGGCGTGCCAGCGCCTGGCTCAAACGGGCTTCGAGTTTCAAGTCCGCCGTTTCAGGCGTTTCGTGGTTGGACGGCTTGTTTTTCATTTTCTGCTATCAGTTAAAAACCGGCATTCCGACAAAGTTGCATAAAAAAACTCGCTCGCGCAGGTCCGGATTCCGGCGTATTCTCCTGCGAGAATGACCGACGTTTCCGCCGCCCAAACCAATCCCGTTGCGCCCACACTGACCAGCCGCGAACGCTTCAACCGCGCCGCGCGCTGCCTGCCGGTGGATCGTCCGCCGGTATGGCTCATGCGCCAGGCCGGCCGCGCGCTGCCGGAATATCGCAAGCTCAAGGAAACTTACACTTTCGTGCAGCTAGTCCAGAATCCCGAACTCGCTGCCGAGGTGACGCTTCAGCCGGTCCGCCGGTTCGGTTTCGACGCGGCGATTTTGTTCAGCGACATCTTAGTGATTCCCGAAGCGTTGGGGCAGACGTATCATTTCAAGGAAACCGGCGGCGTGGTCATGGATTTCGCGGTGACGAGCAAGACGGACATCGAAAAACTTTCCGTCGAACACGTGGTCGAGCGGTTGAGTTATGTGGATCAGGCGCTGCGGATTTTGCGGAAGGAACTTGGCGATCAAACGGCGCTGCTCGGCTTCACCGGTTCGCCGTGGACGCTGGCGACGTTCATGATGGAAGGCGCCAGCGTGCCGAAATACAGCCGCGCCTTGCAACTTTTCCGCGAAGATACAAAAACTTATTACGCGCTGGCTGAGAAGCTCACCGCCGCCGTCACCGCTTATCTGAAAATGCAGATTGCAACGGGCGTTGACGCGCTGCAAATTTTCGACAGCCACGGCGGGCATCTCGCGGCGACGGAATTTCAGGAAGCGTCCGGTCGCTGGACGGATCAAATCATTGCCAACCTCCGCGGCAAAGTTCCGGTCATCAATTTTTCGCTCGGAACGCACGGCAACTGGCCCAAACTGATCGCCAGCGGCGCGAATGTCCTCGGCATTGACTGGCAAACCGATTTGGCCGGCGCGCGGAAAATCATTCCACAGCACATTGCGATTCAAGGCAATCTTTCGCCCGCGCTGCTGGCGGAAGCCACGCCGGAAATTGTCGCGGCGGAAACAAAAAAGGTTCTCGAAGCCATGCGTGGCCGGCCCGGACACATTTTCAATCTCGGCCACGGTTTGACGCCGGCGGCAAAACTGGAAAATATCGCCGCCTTGGTAGAGACTGTGAAAAGCTTTAGATGAAAACATTTTTTAACCGCCGAGGCGCGGAGCCGCAGAGTTTAAATTTTCTTTCTCTGCGTCTTTGCGTCTCTGCGGTTTAATTTTCCAAATGAAAACGCTGAACGTAGATCTCGAACTGGTGAAAAAATACAACGTGGCCGGGCCGCGTTACACCAGCTATCCGCCTGCGACCAAATTCACCGACGCCGTAACGTGGGAACAGCTTTCCGCCAAGATCGAGGACAACAACCGCACGCCGCGAGACCTCTCGGTTTATTTTCACATCCCGTTTTGCGAGACACTTTGCTGGTTTTGCGGCTGCACCACCGTCATCACGCTCAACCACGATAAAGGCCGCGATTACATTGATTATCTTGGCCGCGAAGTCGCCCGGCTCGCGCCGATGCTGAACCCGGCTCGCAAGGCCGTTCAACTCCATTTCGGCGGCGGCTCGCCGACGTTTTTGCGGCCGGATGAAATTCGTCGCCTCGGTGAAATCATCCACAAGCATTTTACATTTTCGCCGGACATCGAAGCGAGCGTGGAAGTTGATCCGCGCCGGCTCACGCGCGAGCACATGGTGGCGTTGCGCGAAATTGGCTTCAACCGCGCCTCGATGGGCGTGCAGGATTTTAATCCGCAGGTGCAGGAGGCCGTTCACCGCATCCAGCCGCGCGAAATGACGCAGCAGGCGATGGACTGGATGCGCGAACTCGGCTACGGCTCGATCAATCTTGATTTGATTTACGGTCTGCCGCACCAAACGCCGGCATCGTTCAACGAAACGCTCGACACCGTTTTGGAGATGAAACCCGACCGGCTCGCCGTTTTCAGTTACGCGCATGTGCCGTGGATCAAGCCGTCGCAGAAAATTCTCGAGCAAAAAGTTTTGCCCACACCGGAAAGCAAACTTGAAGTGCTCAAACTCGTCATCGAACGGCTTACGGCGAATGAGCAATACGTTTATATCGGCATGGATCATTTTGCGAGGCCGAACGACGAACTCACCGTGGCGCAGCGCAACAAGCAGCTTCAGCGGAATTTTCAGGGTTACAGCACGCGCGCCGGTTCGGACATTTACGCGTTCGGCATGAGCGGCGTTTCCCAAACGCCCGATGTCTATTGGCAAAATGAAAAAGAATTGCCGAAGTGGCAGGCCGCCGTGGACGCCGGGAAAGTGCCGTTGCACAAGGCGTATTTCGTGAGCGACGAGGACAAAATCCGCCGCGAAACCATCATGCGGACGATGTGCGACCTCTCGCTCGACTTCGCCGCGATGAGCGCGAA
>CAZIFP010000205.1:0-5400 GCA_964538105.1 uncultured Bifidobacteriaceae bacterium | reverse complement strand
TTCAACCTGCAACCTGCAACTTGTCGTTGCTCACTTCAGCAGCCAGTAAATCAACGCCATTTGCCCGGCAGTGACACCAGCCATTAGCGCCCACACAAAACTTTCGCGGGCAATCAGACTGCCCTGCCGGGCGGCGGCCAGCCAGAACTGAATTTTCACCGAACCAGCCGTGATGGTGTCGCCGTTGCGAAGAATTTTGCTCTGGACGGATTCGCCGTTGACGGTGGCGAGGGCGTTGGCGGCGGTGGCCAGGTTGAAACCGGATTGCGGCTGAAATTCGAGCGTGAGATGCCGGTCCCAGACACCGTCATCTTCCAAGCGCAGTTCATTTTCCGCCGTGCGCCCGATGCGGAAAGGAAAACGTCGGGCCACCGTCTGGGTGCCCGCCTGTTTGCCGGAAAGGATGCTGAGTTGAATCATCAGAAAATGCGGCGCGGCACATAGACCTGGTCGCCGGGATAAACTTTCGCGTCGAGTGTCGGATTATCCAGCGCCTTGTCCACATTGACCTTGAGGCGATCGCCATTGGCACGGATGAGCGTGACTTTGTGGCTGGCAAAATCGGTGAAGTCGCCGGCGGAAGTGATGGCCTTGGTGACGGATGTTTCTCCGACATAAAGCTGTCGTCCGGGCTGCTTGACCTCGCCTTTGACATAATAAATGAGGTCACCCGGCTTCACGGTGACCGTGAGGCGGACATAGTATTTCGGGACGTAAAGATCCTGGATTTCTTTTTGCAACTCGCCGGCGGTTTTACCCAGCGCCTGAACTGAACCGATCAGTGGCAAAGTGATGTTGCCATCTTCCTTGATGGTTTCTTCATGCGGGGGGAATTCCATCGGATCGGGCGTCCCGGAAAAAATGATGTTGACCGTCTCCCCAACATGAAAGCGGGCGACTTCGACATTGGGTTGGCCAACTTCGGCGGCCGGCGCATATGCCAGCAAGGGTGCCGGTGAATTGGTGGTGGTCTGAACCGTGCTGGCAGCCGGGATAGCAGCCAGCGAGGCTGGTGTCGAGGAACAACCGGCAAAAATCAAGCCAGCCGCAATCAGGCCTGATGCAATCAATCCGTGGACAAATAATTTCATTGGGGGCTTATCGTTATAAAATCTGAGGCGGATTCAATACTTTTGTTTGATTCCAGTATTATCCGGCCCGCTGGGATTTGAAGCCGCCGTGGCCTCCTGATCTTTCGCGTTTCCGGAATAATAATAATCGTGGTAATAACCGCTGTAGTAGTAATAGCTTTCATCCTGCGACATGTTGATGTTGTTCAGCACAATGCCGAGGAAGGTGCCGCCGACTTTTTCAATGACCTGTTTGGCGCGCAGATTCATCGGCTGCGGATAGCGGCGGTATTGAATGACCTGGATGACCATGTCCACTTCGCTGGCCAGAACCGAGGCGTCGCTCACGCCCAGAATGGGCGGGGAGTCGAAGAACACAAAGTCGTAACGGTGTTTCAATTCGGCAATCATGTCCTTCATCTGCACCGAATTCAGGATGCTCATGGAACTGCTTGGCAGTTTGCCGCTGGCCATGAAGTTGAGCATGGGCACGCCAGTGGTCTGGATGACTTCCTCCAGCGTGTTCTGTTTGAGCAGGTAATTTGTGAGGCCGACGTCATTGGCCACATGCAGCAACTTATGCAGGGTGGGGCGGCGCAAGTCCGAGTCCACAATCAAAATACGCATTCCAGCCTGGGCGAAAACCGTGGCCAAATTGAGCGCGGTGGTGGATTTGCCTTCACCCGCGCCCGCGCTGACCAAAACAATGGTGGTAAGCGATTCGTCCTTGCGCGCGAACAAAATATTGGTTCGCAAAACACGATATGCCTCCGCGTAGCGGCTCTCGGCCCCTTCGTCTGAAAGAATGCCGACGTTTTGCGGGATGACACCGACCACCGGTGCCTGGAAGGAGCGTTCCACATCGTCAATGGTCTTGACGCTGGTGTCGAGATACTCGATGAAAAAGGCGAGGCCAATACCGATGATGAGGCCGAAAACGATTCCCAAGGTGATATTGAGCGGCTTGTTGGGGCGCACAGGATCCTTGCCCGGCTCGGCAAGCGTGGTGATTTCCACCACGGAAGTTTTCGGGATGGCCAGATCAATCTTTTCCATTTCCACCCGGGCGGCGAGCGCCTTGTGAAAATCAACTAAGTTTGCCAGTGCCCGCTTGGCCTCCCAGTAAGGCTGGCTGCGGACGGATTCATCGCGATCTTTCTGAATGGCGGAGTCAACTTGGGCTTTGAGCGTATCCAGCGCGGCCTTCTCAGTGTTCAAATTATTTTCCATCCCGGCCATGATGCCGTCCACCCGGTCGTTAATCTGCCGGTTCACTTCATCAATTGTGGACTGAAGCCGGATGACCTCCGGATGATCTAGCGCATAATCATTGGTCTTGCTGGCATAGGCCTGTTGCGCCTCGTGATATTTGTCCAAAAGGCCGGTTAAAGCACTGTCAGGACTTGTGCTGATGCTTGGCAAGACATCCCGCAGCTTGTCCTGCGGCAAGGCCTTGAGCTGCTCCAGTTGCTCCTTGAACCGGTTGTAGCGGGACTGACCTTCCATCATGGTATCGTTGTATTGACGGATTTGTTCCTGGGTCAATGTGGGTGACGGGATGAGGGATTGCGGATCATTATCTGTGACATCCAGAGTTTTGCGCAAGCTGTCCACTTTTTCCCGCATTACCTGGAGCTGTTCTTCTTCCGACTGATATTGTTCTTCCAACACCTTGATGCCGCCGACCGTCAGTTGAGTGTGCCGGCCAAGCCGGTAATCTTGATAGGCTTTGGCGATGGCGTTGGCAATGTTCGCCGCCTCCTGTTTATCCGAGCTGTAAACCGTGATGTCCACCAGCGTGGTGTTGCGGACAGGGCTCAAACTGATTTGATGTTTCAAAAACTCCATTGATTCGGAGGTCTTGAACGTGTCCACGCCGTATTTCTTGCCCCACACGGCGTTCAGGTTCAGCTTCTCGATCACCTTGCCCAAAACTTCGGGTCCTTGAAGAATTTCCAGTTCCGTCTGTTGAAAATACGGATCGTAAGTGGGATTGATGGACGTCATGCCATTCATGCTCGGTATGTCCGAACTGGTGTCTGGCTCAATTTTAATCTGGGCCGTGCTGGAATAGGAAACCGGCAGAATGAACGTGACCGCCGTGGCAATAATCGCCGTGATCAAAAAAACGGTGATGATGATGGCCTTGCGGATGCGGATGATGCGCCAGTAATCCAAGAAGTGCAGTCTTGCTTCCTGCGGCGGCTGATTTTGTGGCGAATCCATATAAAAATAAATGGGAGCCTTGAAAAAGTCCTGGCTCCCGTCTCGATTGCTTAAAACATTTTTGTCAAACTCACGTGCTTAATAGGCGGCTGTGACACCGAGATAAACGCGGTTTCTGGAATAAGGACCAACGGCTGAAACATCGGCTGATTGGAGACAATCCAAATTGTAGCCGACTTCCGCCGAAAGGTGCTGGTTGAAAGTATAGGTCAAATTCAATCCCAGGCTGTAAAATTGTGACGTGTCATTGTTATAGGCGCCTTGAATGAACTGAGACAACTGCGCGCTGCCAATGATGGATCCCATCAGCTTGGCCGTGATCTCTTGATTGACCGATGTGGTAATCACCGTGCTTTGCTGGCTTTGAGTGACTTGCCCGGCGCTGTTTGCGCTTGCGATGGATGTCGCGTTTTGCATGTGCTGAACACCCAATTGCGCATAGCTGCCTTCGGCGTAGGTGTAGCTCGCCGAACTGTTCACCCAAGGCGTGATTTCATTCTGGTTGGCGGAAGAATTGCTATACTCGGTAATTTGCGCACCGACTTTGGCCGAAACCGTCAGATTAGCCAAAAATGAATGCTGCGCACCGATGTAAGGGATGTAAGACTGGCTGTTACGAACACTACTGTATTCGGTAACGCCTGCTGGGCCAATTGCAATCGGCTCATTGCCAAGATAGTTCACCCATTGATACGAAAACCCTCCCAAAATCGTCGTTTCCGGATTTAAGAGCCACTGCGGCTGAAGCGAAATGGTTTGTTCAAGCCGGGTGAGCAACCCGTTTTGACTCGGATTGGCCGCTGTTCCGCCGTTCTGCTGGTAATCATAATAGCCGTTGTCGTAAGACAAAACCGTGCTGAACTCCCGGGTCCAGTCCGTGGTCAACGCCACATTGGCGTCGTTGACAATGTTATTGCCCTCAACGCGCAACGGCTGTGCTGTCGCTCCGCCGCTGGGATTCAGCAATCCCGGCTCATTGCCCACCACAAAGGTGTCATGCACGGTTGACTGCCAGCGTTCAGAAAAAGCGTGATCCAGCCACAAATCCACCTGATGGGTCTGATCATAAGGATCATTTCCCTGATTCCGCCGTTCTTGGTAATAATACAAGCCGTAAGTGTATTTCACATCAAATTCCGTCTGCTGCATCGGCACATTGATGCTTACTGAAGGACTGACTTCATAACCCGCGCTGCCCTGTTTCTGGCCGTTCGGCGCCGTGTTATAGTTGTCGTCATAAAATCCGCGCAGGGTGCCGGCCACACTCCAGAATTTGGTGGTCTCCATCGAATTCAAGCCCGGTGCATAATCTGCGTGCAAACTGGCTGTCCCGGCTGCCACCAGCCCCACAGAGATAAAGAATTTTTTCATGACTCGTCTGGATGTAATATGTTGACTGACCAAAGCTCTTTCCGTTCAAAGAAAATGCAACAGCTTATGACAAAGTCAGATTATCAGTTTTCCAAGTCACTCGTCAAAACATTTTTTTGTGGTATTTCATGCTCTTAAGGGGACGGTCTTCCGATAGAGTGATGAATATTTATCGCGTTAATTCCTTCAACAGGATCTTCAGGGTGTGAGTGTTCAAAACATCTTTTTGTTCCAGCCAGCCCTTGCGGGCGATGCCCGCGCCCAGACGCAGAAAACCCGAGTGTTCATTGCGGTGTGCGTCGGGATTGATCACGCATTTTACGCCCTTGCTCTTGGCATGAGGCCAGTGCCGCCAGTCCAGGTCAAACCGGTGCGGATTGCAGTTCAACTCGATCCAGGTGCCGGTTTCGGCGCAAGCGTCAACCACCGCCTGAACATTCACCGGATAAGGTTCGCGCTCCAGCAACAGCCGGCCCGTCATGTGGCCGAGGATGTGGACGAACGGATTTTCCGCCGCGCGAATCAACCGCTTCGTGTTTTCGGCCTCGCTGCTGCTGGGAACATGCAGGCTCGCCACCACCACGTCCAATTCCGCCAGCAAATCGTCATCGAAATCCAGCCGGTCTTTCAAAATGTCCACCTCGCTGCCAGCCAACAGCCGGAAGTCGTTGCCGCGCGCCGCAATTTTCTCGTTCAGCTTTTTGATTTCCAAAATCTGTTCGCGCAGCCGTTT
>CAZIFP010000204.1:0-5425 GCA_964538105.1 uncultured Bifidobacteriaceae bacterium | reverse complement strand
GCAACATCGGCGAAATCCAGGAACTGGCCGGCTGCGACCTGCTGACCATCAGCCCAAACCTGCTTGCGGAACTTCAGAAAAACGCCGCGCCGCTCGCGCGGAAGTTGAGTCCCGAAATCGCGCGCGACAGCCAGATTGAGAAGCTGCCGCTGGACGAAAGGAAATTCCGATGGCTCCTTAACGAAAATGCGATGGCCACCGAAAAGACCGCCGAGGGCATCCGGTTGTTCAACGCCGACGCGCAGAAGCTGGCGCAGTTTGTCGCGGCCAGGCTGAAGTGAAGGCGTTAAAGTATTCGACTTCCGGGTGGGTTTGATTATTGTCTAAACATGGATTCGGAAGAACGCGAAATTTTTCATTTTCTGCAAACTTGGGGCGATCAGTTTGTCAGCGTCAAGGAGATCGCCCGGCGGGCGAGCGGCAAGAAAAAATTCTACGACAATCCCGAGTGGGCCAAGCCGCTGCTGACCCGGATGCAGGAGCGCGGGGTGTTGGAGAGCAACGCGCTGGGGCAATACCGCATCAAACCGGTGTCCAAAAAAGGCAAGGACAAACGCTGGGTCGCGCCGGACATCGCCAAAATCCTTCAGGAAAACGGCGTGCAGGTTGAAGGTGTCACGGAAGCCGGGACGGATGAATACTACGAGGGATTGTAGCCGCCCGTTGGTTCCGCAAGGCCGCCGGATTGATCCTGCCCGTGGCGCCGGGTTCCAACCGGGTGTCTCATGATCGCCGCGTTTCTCACCACCCTGCTGTTCGCCATCTCCGCCATGTGCGGCCACCGCACGGCCACGAAAATCGGCGGCGTGGAGGCGAACTTCTGGCGCATCGCGCTGGCCACGATTTTTCTCACAATTTGGGCGAATACCTGCGGCACCGGATTTGCCGGCGCGCCGGGCTGGTTCATGTTGAGCGGGCTCTTCGGCATCGGGCTCGGCGACAGCGCGTATTTTCAGGCGCTCCCGCGACTCGGCAGCCGCCGCACCGTGTTGCTCACGCAATGTCTCACCGCGCCGTTCGCCGCGCTCATCGAATGGCTCTGGCTTGGTTCGAAATTGAACCTGCCGGAAATCCTGTGCATCACCACCATTCTGGCCGGTGTCGCCATTGCGCTCGCACCCGGCGATCATCGGCACATCGAACCGCGCCAGTTGAAGATCGGCGTGCTGGCCTGCGTGTGCAGCGCGGTGTGCGGAGCCATTGGCGCGGTCATCATCCGCAAGGCCTTTGCCGTCGCCCACTCAGTCGGGGTGTATCCGGACGCTGGCACGACCGGCTATCAGCGCCTGCTCGGCGGCATTTTGTTTCCGGCCCTCACACTGCTGGTTTTCAAATGGCGTTCCGCGCACGCGCACGGAGGATTGTTTCAGGAAAAAACCCTGGCCGTATCCCGCGAAAAATGGCGGCGTATCTGGCCGTGGGTGCTGGCGAACGCGCTAGCCGGCCAGACGCTCGGCGTGACGTGCATGCAATGGGCGCTGGAACAGACCAACGCCGCCATCGTCGCCGCCATCATCGCGCTCACGCCCATTTTTCTGCTGCCGATGACGCGCATTTTCGAAGGCGAAAAAATCGGCGTTCGCTCGCTTGTTGGCGCGCTCGTTGCGGTCAGCGGTGTGATTGGGCTGACATTCTTCCGGTGAAATGTTATTTTGAAGGCGTCGCGCGAAGCAAAATGAATTCCGAACTCCAAGCCGCCGTGGCCACGCTCGGCCTCGAAAAATTCCGCCGTCACATTTTCCTGTGTGCCGACGCGACGGAGCCGAAATGCTGCGCCCGTGAAACCAGCCTCGCTTCCTGGGAATTTTTAAAGCGGCGGCTGAAGGAATTGAACCTCGTCGGCGCAGAGCCGCTCGTTTTTCGCACGAAGGCCAACTGTTTGCGCGTCTGCGCGCATGGGCCGGTGGCGGTGGTTTATCCCGAAGGCGTTTGGTATCACAGTTGTTCGCCGGAAGTTTTAGAGCGCATTATCCAGGAACATTTGATTGGCGGCAAAGTTGTTGGGGAGTTTGCGTTTGCCAGAAATCCGCTGTTTGAATCAAAGTAATTTTACCTCGACGTGTAAGATTTTTTGTTACAGGCTGCTTCCAGTTCCCGGAAGGAATCAAATATGGCAAAACTTCTGGTCAAAACCGAAGGACTCGGGTTGCCGGCCCTGGTGTTGCGCCTCGGCGTGAACCGGGTCGGGCGCGACCCGGAATGTGAATTTTGTCTCGAGCATCCCACCATTTCCTCATTGCATTGCGAACTGGCTTTGTCCAACGACGGCGTTTATGTGCGTGACTGCCAGTCCACCAACGGAACTTTCATCAACGGCGCGCCAATTCTCGAGGCGTGGCTTGACGCCGGACAAAATTTGCGGTTGGGCGACGTGGAATTGTTCGTCGAATCCATTGAAGCCAACATTGCCATCCCAAAATTTGAACGTCCTCGCCAGGTTCTGCCGCCGCCGGTGGTTCGGCCCGACGGCGTCGTCACCTGCCGGCGGCACGCCGAATCGGCAGCGACATTTCGTTGCCCGTCCTGCAAAGAGTTGATGTGCAATGCCTGCATCCATGTATTGCGGATCCGGGGCGGCCCGCCTCATTTTCTGTGCATTATTTGCAGTCAAGAATGCGAGCCAATCCGGGTCGAGCAACCCAAAAAGAAAAAGGGATTCTTCGGCATGTTGCAGGACACGGTGAAACTGAAGTTCAAGCACCCGTTCGGGGGCGCGGAAAAATAGTCTTCTGGCTCACCGGCCCGCCGTTCAAAACCGCTCGACCATTTTTTCCAGTGCCATCAGCCACTGCGGATGCTCGTTCATGCACGGGATCAACGTCAGGTTTTCGCCGCCCGCTTTAAGAAAAGATTCGCGTCCGCGGATGCCGATTTCTTCAATCGTTTCCAGGCAGTCCGAGACAAACGCCGGGCAGATGACCAGCAGTTTCTTGATGCCGCGCGTGGGAAA
Organism: uncultured Bifidobacteriaceae bacterium; assembly: GCA_964538105.1. Taxonomy (GTDB): domain Bacteria; phylum Verrucomicrobiota; class Verrucomicrobiia; order Limisphaerales; family UBA11358; genus UBA11358. The sequence continues at coordinate 2,475 of CAZIFP010000204.1, read as the reverse complement.
TTTCTCAATCTCAAAATCTGAGTAAGGTTTCAGCCACGGCTCCTTGCCAAGCCGCGACTGGAATGCCACCGAGTATTTTTCCTTCGGCACGCCGGCCTCCGCGACGAACGTCGCGACCGATTTGAAACATTGCGCGCGGTAGCACGTCGCGTGCGCCGGGCTGGCGACCTCGCAGCAGTTTTCCACCTGGAGACAATGGCATCCGGTCGGGTCGGCCTTGCGGAGATGCCGTTCCGGGATGCCGTGAAAACTAAACAGCAGGTGGTCGTAGCCGGCGTCCAGATGATTTTTCGCGCTCGCCACCAGCGCCGCGATGTATTCCGGCGCGTCAAAATACGGCGGCTGGATTTCCACCTTGATCTGGGGCGTCCAGCGGGCCGCGAGTTCCTTCACGCGCACGGCGGCGGTTTCAAAGCTCGACATCGCGAAATGCGGGAACAGCGGAATGACGAGCAGTTGCGTGACCTGCCGCTCTGCCAGTTTTCTCAACGCGCTTAAGATGGATGGATTCTGGTAGCGCATCGCCAGTTCCACCGGCACGGCCACGCGCGCCGATAATTTTTCCCGCACATGCCGGCTCGTGACGACGAGCGGCGAGCCGGACGGCGTCCAGATTTTCTCGTAGGCGTGCGCCGATTCCTTCGGGCGCGACGGCAGGATCGCGAAATTCACCACGCAGAAGCGCACCGGCCACGGCGCGTCCAGCACGCGGCCGTCCATGAGGAATTCGCGCAGATATTTCCGCACGTCGTGAACCGACGGCGAATCCGGCGAGCCAAGATTGACCAGCAAGACGCCTTTGCTCATGCCGGAAATCTAACCGCAAACCGAAAAAAACAAAATCGAAGATTTGCAAGTTCCCCGCTGCACGTCCATTTTGTGCGGGTGGAACTGACCGCTTCAGAAATCCGCGCCGCCGTCAAAGCCGCACTCGCCGAGGATATCGGCGGCGGCGACGTGACGACGCTCGCCACCGTGCCGAAGGCGCTGACATTCGTGACCGTCCTGCGCGCCCGCGAACCGCTCGTCGTCGCCGGACTTGATTTTGCCAAAGCTGCCTTCCACCGGCTTTCGTGGTCGGTAAAAACTGAAAATCTGGTTCACGACGGCACCCACGTTGCGCGCGGCGAAAACCTGCTGCGCGTCTCCGGTTCCGCCCGCGCGATTTTGAGCGCCGAGCGCGTGGCGCTGAATTTTGTGCAGCACCTTTCCGGCATCGCCACACTCACCGCGCAGTTCGTCGCCGCCGTCAAGGGCACGCGGGCGCAGATTCTGGACACGCGCAAAACCACGCCCGGCTGGCGGCGGTTCGAGAAATACGCCGTGGCCTGCGGCGGTGGACGCAATCATCGCATCGGCTTGTTTGACATGGTGCTCATCAAGGACAACCATCTTGCCGCGCTGCGAAATGAAAAACCGAATGCCGTGGCCGCCGCGATCCGGCAGGCGCGCAAAAAATTTCCGAAGCTGAATATTGAGGTCGAGGCCGACACGCTGGAACAGGTGGCGCAAGCCGCTGACGCCGGCGCGGACATCATCCTGCTCGATAACATGACCGTGGAGCAGATGCGGCAGGCGGTGAAAATCGCCAAGGGCCATGCTAAGACCGAGGCCAGCGGCGGCGTGGAACTCGGCACCGTCCGCGCGATTGCCGGCAGCGGCGTGGATTTTATTTCCGTCGGCGCGCTCACGCATTCCGCCCGCGCGGTGGACATTGGACTGGATTTTACAAGCAAATGAAGAATGAAGAATGCAAAATTAAGAAACGACGTCGGGAAGAGCTGACGCCGGATTCGTTTTTTTTATTTTTTATTTTTTATTTTTCATTTGAATGACCACCGACGCCAAAATTCTTTCCGCCTTGCGCGCCCATCCCGACGGCGTGTCCGGCGCGGAGCTGGCGGAGCAATTAAAAATCAGTCGCGCGGCGGTCTGGTCGCGCATCGAGGAATTGCGCCGGGTCGGTTTCGAGATCGAAGCCGACCCGCATTTTGGCTACCGGCTCGTGGATGAACCGGATGCGCTGTTCGCTGATGATCTGCTCGCGCGCCTCGGCAAAACCAAGGTGGTCGGCCGCGACATCCAGGTTTTCGAGCAGACGACTTCCACGAACGACGTGATTGAAATGCTTGCGCGCGACGGCGTGAAGGAAGGCGCCGTTGTGTTCGCCGAAGCGCAGACCAAGGGCCGCGGCCGGCTCGGCCGGAAGTGGATGTCGCCGACGCACAAGGGGCTTTGGTTTTCCATTTTGCTGCGGCCGGAGCTGCGCCCGCAGGAAACGACGCAATTGACCGTCGCCTCGGCCACGGCGCTGCGCCGCGCCATCAAAAACGTCACCGGCCTGTCGGCGGAAATCAAATGGCCGAACGATCTGCTCATCGGCGGAAAAAAAGTCGTCGGCATCCTGACCGAGATGAGCGCGGAAGTGGATCGCGTCCGTCACGTCATCCTCGGCATCGGCGTGGACGTGAATCA
>CAZIFP010000203.1:0-5465 GCA_964538105.1 uncultured Bifidobacteriaceae bacterium | reverse complement strand
GCGGATCGAGCGTGAGCGCGATGGAAAAACTCTGCTGCAATTGCAGCGAGCCGTTGACGCGCCGCAGTACCACGCCGTCGAGCCGGCCGCCGTCCAGCGCCAGGCCGAGCACGCTGGACAGTTTTTTGCGTTTGCGAAAATTGATTTTCAAAAGGTTGTTCATGGCGTCGAATTGTTCGCCAGCAAAGTCTGCCGGGCCTTTTCGCCGAGCGCCCAGCCGAGCCGGCTCAAGTCCTGGCGGTAAAGAATGATCGGCGTGCCTTCGCTGGTGTCGAAAATGAACTTTACGCGCCGGTAGCCGCGCCCGAACGGCCCGACCGCCGCGATGTCGGCGGTGAATTGAAAACTTTTCGTCGTAACATAATCGCCGCGCTGGAGCGCCGTGATCACCGGGCTGTTGTTACCCAGCGCGTCAATCAGCCAGCCGACCGTGCCGAGGTTCTGCTGATTTTGCTGGCGATAAGTGATGAGCGTTTGCGCCGCGCTTTCCGCCGTCTGCTCGTCCACGTTCAATCCCTCAAGCAACGCCGTCAGCACGTCGGCGCCGGCGGTGTTGACGTTGATGCGCCCGCGAAAGTAAGTGTTCGTGCTGGTGGTGACGCCGTTGTAAATCTTCGGAAAATCCGCCTCGCTCATGCCCAGGTTGTGGCAGCGGACGGCCAGATCGAGAATGCCATTGCAATTGTTCAACCCGCCGGCGTTGGGATGAATGCTGCGATGAAGCGCGGTGGCCAGGGCGGCGGCGTTGTTGACGCCTTCGCTTTGGAAAAACGTGTTCAACCGCGACTCGCTGGCCGTATTCACATTCGTCAGCGACGAGCCGTCGGAATGGAAATTCGGTTCGCGGGTGTAAACCGTAGAGTATTCGAGCAGGCCGTAATTCATCTCGCCGGAGCCGCCCGAACTTTTTTCATTTGCGTCGAGCACGCCGTTGCGGTTGAGGTCGTCGCCAGCCAGCAGGTCAACCGTCGCGCCATAAACAAGCCGCAGTTCGTCTACGGTTTCAAACGGCGCGTATTTTGGAACGTAGCCGAGCGACGCGTAATCCAGCGACACGATGCCGTTGGTGCCGCGCCAGTCAATGACGGCGTTGGCAAAATCAATCGTCATGTTCGGCAGATACGAAAGGACGTTCGTGTTGACGGTGTTTAAATTTAATTTTGAGCCCTCGTCAACCAAACCGAAAGTCGGCTCGGTCAGATTCTGGCCTGTCGTGTCGCGGCCGATGAGCCAGAACTTTGCATCGCCCACTGGCACAGCCGTGCATACAAAATAATTGGTGGCCGGCACCGCGCCGTTGGTCGCGTAATTCTGGAGCACATAGCCGACGTAGCGCGCCGCGCCTTCGATGGCCTGGTCCGCCGCGAGTCCGCTGGTGCGGTTGTCCGAGGCCTGCAGCTCATACGACATCGAGTTGGCGAAATACAGCGCGATGGCCACCAGCCCGAGGCAAATCCACATCACGATGATGAGCACCGAACCGCGTTCGGCGCGTTCATCAACTTGAAAATTGTGGCGGTGCAATTTCATTTCAGCTTCCGGTGGTCGCGGTCAAAACCATGTTTGTGCGCGACTGCGAATCAATCGGCACGAGGATTTCAACCGGCTGCGCGTTGTTGTTGCCCGACATCTGGATGTCCACGCGGACGGCCAGCGGCAGATTGGTGTTCACGGAGGTCGCGCCAGTCGTGTCCCAGGTGTCCTGCCATTGCGCGCCGTCGTAGCAGGAAAATTTGATGCTCGCGACGCCGCTCATCATGAGCTGGTCGTCCACTTCCGGCGTCGTCACCGACAAAAGATTTCGCACCACGCTGCGGACCAGATCCTGGCCGGTCGCGGAGCGGTCGGTCGGCGGTTTCAATTCGTAAGTGACGCGCTGAATGTCGGCCCAAGGTGCGCTGTCGCTCAACGCACCGGTCGCGGTGAACATCTCGATCGCCACCGGTTGGGCGACGCCGAGGCTGGTCACATTGCCAACCCGGAAATCGCCGGACAAAACTTTCGTGGTGCCATTCGTCGGCGTCATGACACATTGCAAATCGCGGCGCAGAAACGTCACCGTCTGGTCAATCGGCGACGCGGCGTCCACCATATCCACCGTCGCCTGATGCAGGCGTAGCGCGGTGAACAGCACCGCGTTGACGGCAATCAGCACAATGGCGGCAACGCCGATGGCGAGAATCATCTCGATCAGCGTGAACGCATGCCGGTTGTTTGTTTCCATTCTCACTGTTGCGAACCCATTGGTGCCGCTGTCGTTGTCTGCGAATTTGCCAGCGTGCTCAACCTCACCGAGTAATCTTTTCCCTGCGCCTGATATTTAACCTCGGCCGTCAGTAGTTGCATCGCATCCTGCGGCCAGGCTTGACTGGTCAGCGTCCAGCGGAAATCCAGCGTGCCATCCGTGACCGTGCCGTTTTGCTGGCCGCCGCCAGTCCAGTTCGTCGTCACCAGGCTCTCGTTCAAAATCCGGTCGGCGATGCGCGCCGCCGCACCTTTCCGCACCGCCACTTCGCCCGCGAGGCTCGAAATGTGCAGCGCCTCGACCGCCGCCGGAATGACGATGGCCAGAAACAGCATCGCCGCCAGCACCTCGGCCAGCGTGAAGGCGGCGCAGCGTTTAATTTTGACTGTCGCTAATTTCATAACCCGTGTGGCTGCGCGCCTCGACCAGCCAGCGCGAAACGCCGGCGGAATCCGTCAACTGCAACTTCTGCGGACTGTTTTCATCCACGGTTCCATCCGCCAGAAAACGGATGGCTGGCAATTTGTTGAACGTTGTCGGCGCGCTCAAGCCGGTGGTCGGCACCGCGATTTGCAACGTCGAATCCAGCGACAAATTTTCCGCCTTCGGATCGCCAGTCTTGCCGGTCGTTTCCGCCTGAAGGCCGTAGGCACCTTGCTTTTCGTCCACCCACAGCACCATCGGCATGCCTTCGGAAACCGCGCGGCTCTGGCCGGCGTGCATCAGCGCCATCAGCCGCCGCGCCTCGGAATCCATCGCGCGGCCGCGGATGAAATTCGCCATCGGCGGCGCGGCCAGCGACGTGATGATGACCAGCAGCGCGAGCACGAGAATCAGTTCGATTAGCGTGAAGGCGTCGGCGTGACGCGTGACGCGTGATGCGTGACAAGAAACATCCGCTTGCGCGGCGCGCGTTTTCGTGTCACTTGCCACCTGCCACTTGTCACTCGTCACTTTCATTTCGTCCAGTTGACCACGTCGTCGTCCGTTCCTTCCTTGCCGTCGGGGCCAACCGACAGCAGGTCGTAGCCGGTTTGGTTGTGTTTGCCGGGGAAATAATAAATGTAAGGATTGCCCCACGGATCCACCGGCAGCTTGTCGAGATACGGCCCGTGCCAGTTTTTAGCGTTGGACGGCTGCACCAGCAAATCCTGGAGGCTCTTGGGATAGAAACCGTTGTCGATTTCATACTGGCCGAGCGCAGACTTGATGCCGCCGTTGATGTCGACCGTGGCCGCCGTCTGGCGCGCGCGCTCGGAATTGCCGGCGATTTTCGGGATGACCAGCGCCGCAAGGATGCCGATGATGACGACGACAAGCATCAATTCCGTGAGCGTGAAGCCCCGGCGCGAATTTGTTTTCCGAACGATGTGATTTTTGATTTCGATTTTCATAATCTCATTTTTATTTGATGTATTGGCTCATGGACAGCACCGGCAGTAACATGCCGATGAAAATGGTGCCGATAAACGCGGCGATCAGGAACAGCAGCAGCGGCTCGGCGAACGCCACGGCGGTTTTCAGATTGCGGTCCAGATCGTTTTCGGTGGTGCCGGCGATGCGCACCAACTCGGCGTCGAGCTTGCCGCTTTCTTCCGCGACCGAAATCATCTCCAACGTCGAGCCGGTAAAAAGCTGTTTGCAATCCGCGAGGCTCTGGCCGAGCCGTCCGCCCTGCTGCACGCGCTCGATGGACTGGCCGACGGCGTCCACGAGAATCTGGTTGCCGATGGAACGGCGCGAAACATTCAGTCCGTGCACCAGCGGCACGCCCGCGCCGATCAGCGTGCCGAGCATCCGGCAGAAACGCGCCATCGCGAATTGCGCGATAAGCGGGCCGACCAGCGGTGATTTCAAGACCAAACCTTCCCAGACGCGCTTGCCTTTTTCGGAGGTGAACCAGGTGCGCACCAGAAATCCAATCGCAACCAAGCCTGCCGCAACAAATAATCCATACGAGCGCACGATGTGGCTCGCGCCGATGATGATTTGCGTGATGAGCGGCAGCGAGCTGTGGAGGTTGTTGAAAATGTTTTGAAATTTCGGGATGAAAAAAGTGAGCAGCAAGATCAGCACGCCGAGCGCGAGCACCAGCAAAATGCACGGATACAGCATCGCCGTCAGGACTTTCGCTTTCAGGTCTTTTTCGCGCGCCTGAAATTCCGCGATCTGCGCCAGCACCACGTCGAGAAATCCGCCCGCCTCGCCCGCCTCGACCATCGCGACATAGACGCGCGGAAAAGTTTCCGGCGACCGCGCCATCGCGTCGGCCAGCGACATGCCGTCCACAACGAGGTTGTGGATTTCCTTCCATTTGGCCTGCGCCGCCGGCGACGAGGATTCCTTGTGGAGAATCACCAGCGCGCGGCTCAACGGCACACCCGCCGCGAGCAGGCTCGACAGCAGCCGCGTGAAATTTTCCAACTCCTTCGAAGAAACTTTGTGCCCGCCAATCTTGAACGAAATTTTTCCAAGACCTTCCAGACCGACGGGCTGGCCCGCGCCATTTTTTGAAGCCGAACCATTTTTCGCGCCGGTTTTTTCCGCGAGGTTCACCGGACGCAGGCCAAGCACTTCCATCTGCCGCAATGCGTCGGGCCGGCCGGGCGCGTCGAGCACGCCCTCGGCCATTTTGCCGTCGGACTTCAACGCTTTGTAGGAAAATGTGGGCATGGAAATTTTTACCGCGCCACCGCGATGCTCGCGGCGGATTCGCCGGTTTCAGTTTTCGTCGTTGCGGCGACTTCCTTCGCCGTCGTCACGCTCAACACTTCTTCGACGGTCGTGATGCCCTGCCGGACGAGCCGCCAGCCGTCCTCGGCGAGCGATTTCATTCCCTGCTTGCGCGCGGCGGCGCGAATCTGGTCGGTCGAGGCGCTTTGCAAAACGAGCTGGCGGATTTCCTGGTCGGTGTCCATCCACTCGAAAATCGCGTGCCGTCCGAAAAATCCGGTGTTGCGGCACTCGCGGCAGCCGACGGATTTGTAAATCGTCGTGTTCGCGGGAATGCCGAGTTTCACTTTCAGCGTCTGCGCCGTCGGTGAATTGTCCGGCTGCTTGCAATGGGTGCATAGCACGCGGACGAGCCGCTGCGCCAGCACGGCTTCAAGCGACGAGGCGACGAGATACGGCTCGACGCCCATGTCCACGAGCCGCGTGACCGCACCGGGCGCGTCGTTGGTGTGCAGCGTGGAAAAAACCAGATGGCCGGTGAGCGACG
>CAZIFP010000202.1:0-5539 GCA_964538105.1 uncultured Bifidobacteriaceae bacterium | reverse complement strand
CGCTGATGCCGACGGTCGCGGTGTCGCCGCTGACGCGGACCCATTCGTGGGATTTGGCGAATTTCAGATCGGAAGGAATGTTGCTCATTTTTTTAATTGGTTAAATCGTTGAATCGTTAAATCGTAAACGCATCTTTGCAACACCGGTTCAACAATTCAACCATTTAACGATTTGTTCACCCAAACATTTCCTTGTTCATCACGCCTTCGGCAACTTTGGTCACCGGGCCGGTCATCACGATCATAAAATCCTCGCCGATCTTGATCTGAATCTTGCCGCCGGGCATGTGGACGGTGATAGAACGGTCGCACAGGCCGAGCTTGTGCGCCACGGACGCCGCCGCGCTGCTGCTGCTCCCGCTCGCCAGCGTGTAGCCCGCGCCGCGCTCCCAGATTTCGATCTGGATGTTCGCGCGGTCGAGAACCTTCATGAGCTGGACGTTGATGCGCTTGGGAAAACGCGCGTGCGTTTCCAGCAGCGGCCCGATCTGCCGCGCGAGGTCAGCGCTGATTTTCGGCAGCGGCAGCACGCAATGCGGATTGCCGACGGTCGCGGCGCAAAAACTGAATTTCTGTCCGCGCAAATGAATCGCCTCATTGATGACTTCGCGGCGCGGGCCTTCCACGGGAATTTCATCGCTCCAAAAGCTCACTTTGCCCATCTCGACGCGGACGATTTTGCCACGTTCCATCACGGTGGCCTTCACCACGCCGCCGGGCGTTTCAATAGCAAACTCGTCCTTGCCGACGAGTTTCTTGTCAAACAGGTAGCGTGAAAAAATCCGCAAACCGTTGCCGCTTTTTTCCGCCTCGCTGCCGTCGGGATTGAAAATACGCAGGCCGAACAGCGCTTTTTTTGAGGGCAGCGGACCGAGCAAAATTCCGTCCGATCCGACACCGTAGTTGCGGTGACAGATGGTCTTGACCAGTTCGGTCGTCAGCGGCGCGGGCAGATCTTTCGGATTGATAACGATATAATCATTGCCGAGCGCGTGGTATTTTGAGAAAGCAAAACGCATTAACAAAGCATAGCGCGCCGCGTCACGAGCGTAAAACAGATTCAGGATTATTTGTCCCTTTTCAGACGGCCTTCATCTTCAAGATGAAACTTGTGCAACGCTCGATGGACAACCGGCGCGAAGATGATCCCCAAGATGGCAATCAAGGCGAGGCCGCTGAAAAGCGCGTAGCATCCCGCGAAAATCTTGCCGCCGTCGGTTTGCAGCGTCGCCACCGGTCCCATGCCGGAAAGAATCATGGCGGCATTCACGAAGGCGTCTATCCACGGCAGATTTTCAAAAACATGATAGCCTGTCATGCCGATGCCGAGGGCAACGACGATGACCGTAAATCCAAGCGCCGCGTGACGCACGACGCGCCGATAATAGACTTTGCGCGGCAGCAATGGTTTGGTGTGATGCTCGAACATTCAGCAACGTCCTTCTGTTTTGGGAATCACCACGCTGCCGGTGATCTCGCGCACATCGCTGATCTTTCTTCGTTCCATGAATTCGCGAATGCCGGTGATGACCTGCAGCGGCGTCTGCGGTTCGTAGAAATTCGCCGTGCCCACGGCCACCGCCGTCGCACCGGCCATGAGAAATTCGATGGCATCGTCCGCGCTTTGAATTCCGCCCATGCCGATGATCGGAATCTTCACGGCCTTCGCCGCTTCCCAGACGAGCTTGATGGCGATGGGCTTGATGGCCGGGCCGGTGAGACCGCCGGTGATGTTGGCGAGCTTCGGCTTGCGCGTGTGGATATCAATTGCCATCGCCGGAAAACTGTTCGTCACCGCGAGCGCGTCGCTGCCGGCGTCTTCGGCAGCTTTGGCGAGTTCCGCAATGTTCGGAACATTCGGACTCATCTTGGTGATAAGTGGCAACGTCGTGACTTGGCGGCACGCGGCGACAACCTGCGCCAGCAGTTTCACGTCCGTGCCGAACTGCGCGCCGCCGGCCTTGATGTTCGGACACGAGACGTTGAGTTCCAACGCGCCGACGCCACCGAGCGCGTCGAATCGCCGCGCCACCTCGGCGTATTCCTCGACGGTCGTGCCCCAAATGTTGACGATGGTCGGCACCTTCAGCGACTTCAGGAACGGCCAGTATTTTTTGATGAAGCCGTCCACGCCGGGCCCTTGCAGGCCGATGGCGTTCAACATGCCGCTGGCGGTCTCGGCGGTGCGCGGCGTGGGATTACCGGGCACGGGATTGAGCCGGATGCCCTTGACCGTCACCGCGCCGAGCAGGTTCAAATCAATCAGCCGCGCATACTCTGCGCCGTAACCGAATGTGCCGGAGGCGACGGTCACCGGATTCTGCATCGTCAGCTTGCCGATCTTAACGGATAAATTCATTTTGCCGCCTCCCACAAAATCTGGCGTGAATCAAACACCGGGCCTTCGGTGCAGGTGCGCTGATATTCACAACTGTCGCCAGTCTTGACCGAAATGACACACGTCAGACACACGCCCGTGCCGCAGCACATGTGTTCGTCCATGGAAAGTTCGGCGGGCAGATTAAAATCTTCCGCGATTTTACCGACAGCCTTGAGCATCGGCGTCGGGCCGCAGGCGAACAGCTTGCAATTTTGAATTTTGAATTTTGGATTTTGAATTTCTGCCAGCAACGGTTGCGTGACCAAACCCTTTTCGCCGTGGCTGCCGTCCTCGGTAGTGGCGCGGACTTCCCAGCCGATGGCGGTAAATTCCTTCTCACACAAAATATCCACGCGGCGGCGACCGCCAACGAAAACGATCCCCTTTTGCGGCGAGCGTTGCGCGAGCAGATACATCGCCGCCATGCCGTAACCGCCGGCGACGAGCAACGGCGTTTCTCCGCCCGTCTTCGGCACGGTGAAGCCGTGACCGAGCGGCGCGATGACGCTCAATTCCTCACCCGCACGCATTCGCGAAAGCACGTCCGTGCCTTTGCCGACAGTTTTGTAGAGGATGGAAAACGTGTCGCCCGCGACTTGAAAGATGCTGAACGGCCGGCGCAGCAGCGCGTCCTTCAGCGGCAAAATGCGGACGTGCGCGAATTGTCCGGGCTTGATGAGCGGCGTGATCTGCGGCGCGCGCAGCACGACGCGGAAATAGGAATCCGTGTCGCGCTCGTTGGCGACGATGGTGACGGTTTGTTCAAGCATTGCCGGCAGAAGAATGATTGGCAGCGGCAAGACTGTCAACTTTGGCCGTGCTGCGGTGGACAGAAGTTTTCGTTTTGAAAACACCTACCGGGTTTCCGGTTCAGATTTGGACGACATGGTTTTTGGTTGCATTGCCAGGGCCAGAACCGCACCGAGCAATGTCCCGACGATGTTCGTCATCAGGTCGGCCGCCGAAGACACACGATTCGGCAGCCAGGCTTGAATGATTTCAATCGTAAGGCTGACCGCCGCGCCGACGAAAACCGCGAACACAAAATTGGCCGTCAGGCGATTCGGCCTGACGATCCGGCGGTGGAGAAAAAAACAGAAGCCGAACGGCATGAAACCGAGAATGTTCACCGCAATATCTGAATAGTCCGGTCCGTTGTACGACTGATCCTTCCAAGGCGCAATCAAAAGCTCCTTGTGAACCGGCTGAAAAATTTCCGGAATAATTATCTGGTGATGGTTGCCGGAAGAATCATTCGCGCGCGCGTCGCCGCCCTCGTCAAACAGATAGAGCGCGGTTAATCCGGGCGCATTCGTCATTTGCCGGGCGTGGCCTTGTGTCCAAAGCGCGCGGTGTCCGGCGATTTCCGCCGCGTCAAGCGCCCGGTTGTAAATCGCCAGCCCAAACAGACTGCCCGACCACGGATGTTTTCCCGAAGAGTCGTTGCCAAGAATCAACTGTCCGTCCAGCGCCTCCGGTTTCAACACTAATTGGGGGAAATGTCCCGCCGGCCACCCGTTAGTAAAAAAATCCGTTCCCACGCCGTCGCCACGGATGGTGAAAAATCCCGGTTTACCTGCCGGCAACGCCTCTTCCAAGTCTGCCTCATTAAACCGATGTGGCCGCGGCCGGTGCTGGCCTGTCGCCCGCAGAATCAACGCCCGCTGCCACTGACAAAGGATGAAATCGCAAGGCAGCCGGTCGTTGTGGATAGTCACCAAATCATAAACATCGTCGTCGGGTTCGCGATCCGCCTCGGCCCAAATCTCAACTGTGAAGTTTGCAAACTCGTTAGTGGCGCTGCTCGAACCAGACGCGGGCAATAATTCAGTATCGTAGGCGACTCCGCGTTTTTCAAAATGCAGGCCCGGACGACCGGCCAGCCAGTTGACTCGGTTGGGTGGCTGAAAGTCAAACGGCCACAATCCGACAATGAAATAACCCACCACGATCACAACGCTCAACCAGCCGAACCAGCGGCAATCGAAAAGGCGTTTCACATGATGCCTCGGTTTTTGGATTCGCAGAAAACTGTTGGAATTATTTTGTCGCCGCCGGCGCCGCCAGTTCCTCCGGCAAATGTTTTGACTGACCGTTACGCGTTTTCGCCTGAAGAATTTGGCGATAGGTGGCCAGCGCGAGCAGCGGCCAGGCATTCCGATACATGTCGTATTTCAGATAGAACACTTTCGGGAAACCCGTGCCGGTGGTTTCGGCTTCCGTCCACGAACCGTCGGCGTTTTGCATGCGGCAGAGATAATCAACGCCGCGTTTCAGCGCGGGATTTTCCGGGTCATCGAATGCGCACAAACCCATCACCGCCCATGCGGTTTGTGACGCGGTGCTCGGCCCCTGCCCTTTGAAGACCGGGTCGTCGTAGGTGTTGCAGCGCTCGCCCCAGCCGCCGTCCGCACGCTGGACGCTTTCGAGCCACGCGCGGGCGCGGAGCAGCCACGGCTGGTCCATTTTCAAATTCATCGCGCGCATTCCACGCAACACCTGCCAGGTGCCGTAAATGTAATTCACGCCCCAACGGCCATACCAGGAGCCGTCGTATTCCTGCTGCTTGCGGATGTATTGCAGCGCGGCCTTCACCTGCGGATGTTCGGCACTGAATTTTTCGTAGCCGAGCAGCTCCAGAATGCGCGCGGTGATGTCGGCGCATTCCGGATCGAGCATCGCGTTGTGGTCGGCGAACGGAACTTTCTCCAGAATATTCTTTGTGCAATCCTTGTCAAACGCCGCCCAGCCGCCGTCCCGGCACTGAAACGTCATCATCCATTTCAAGCCACGCTGAAAACATTCGTCGCGTTTCTGCGGATTGTCCGTGGCGACTTTGCGGAGCGCCAGCAGCACCATTGCGGTGTCGTCCACGTCGGGATTCCACTTGTTGTTGTATTCAAACACCCAGCCGCTCGGCTCGACCTTCGCCGGATTTTTGTGGATCCAGTCGCCGGCGAAACGGATTTCCTTTTCCATCAGCCACTCGGCGGCACGCTTCAATTTCGGATGATCTCCAGCAATGCCCGACTCAGCCAGGCACATCACCACGATGGCTGTGTCCCAGACCGGCGAGAAACACGGCTCGATGCGCACGGTGTCGGCGGTTTCGTGCTCCAGCTTTTTCAGCTCGTGCATGGCGCGAACCACCTGCGGATG
>CAZIFP010000201.1:0-5620 GCA_964538105.1 uncultured Bifidobacteriaceae bacterium | reverse complement strand
GCCTTCGTTCTTTTCACTGCCGTCACCGCCTTGACCCTGCCCGTCCGCGCGGGGCTGACCTTTACGCTGGATATTTACGCGCTGGGCCAAGGCCAGGGTTTTGTTTTTTACACCCCATTGGTCACCAACTCCATTCTGCCTGCCGCGCCACTGGGCAGTTACTTCATCAGCTCGCCGCAATGGCCGACCAACGGGGCCACCCGCGGGTTTCAGATGACCGCCATTGGCCTGACCAACATCAACAGCGCGGATCAGGAAGGCGGCTATGTGGATGTGGCCACCACACTACAACAGATCACGAACGGCAACTGGACAATTCTGTTTACGAATGCCACCACGACCAACCTTTACACCTTCACGGTGAGCATCCCCGTTAGCGCGACCACCAACCTGCTGATCCCCACGATCATCACCTTCCCGGCGGATGGTTCGTTCATTCTCACCAACCAGACCACCTTCACCTGGCAAGGCCCCACCAACTGGCCCGTTAGCGGCACCCTGCAAACTTACAACAACAATGGTTATTACCAGGCTACCAGTTTGCCGGCGTCGCAGACCAACTGGGTCGTGGATTCGTCCCTCCCGGCGGAAACTAATTACACTTTCCGTGTGGGTTATGTCACGAACTATACCATCCCGGTTTTCGTGGCGACCACGCCAACCAACACCAAAACCCTCCAGCCCATATCTTCAGGGTGGGCTTCCAGCAACATTGTTGAAAGTGGTTCGTCCGTGAGTTTCACGGTTATCCCGGCCAACGGCGGCGGCCCGGACTTCAATTCAGCCCTCGGCACGACCGGGCTGAACTGGAGCACCACCGGCGACTCCGCCTGGTTCATTGAGTCCACGAACACCGACAACGGCGCTCCCTATGCGGCGCAGAGCGGCAACGTTATAAACAACCAGTCCTCGACCCTTTCCGTCACGGTGACCGGGCCGGGCACGCTGACGTATTATTGGGCCAGTCAGGATGATTGCAGCTACTTCGATTACCAGTTCGCCATTGACGGCGTCGAAATGAATGACATTTCTTGCAGTCAATCCTGGGAGCAAGATGGCCCATACACCATTCCTGCCGGCCAGCATACTTTGAGCTGGACCACCTATGCGTATGGCGACACGGATCCCACGGAGGCCGGTTTTTTGGATCAGGTTTCATTCGTGGCCGGCTCCGCACCGGTAATAACGTTGGATCCGTTTAACCAGACCAATTACCCCGGCTACAGTGTGGCCCTGCTCGCGGCGGCGACCGGCAATCCAGCCCCAACCTGGAAGTGGTATGAAGTGGGCAATGCCAGCCCCATTCCCAATGCAACCGAAGCCTTGTTCATTCCCACCAATTCCGGAACGTCCGGGGTGCAGGGAGGTTATTATGCTGTCGCCAGCAATTCGTCCGGTTCGGCCAACACGACCACGGCCGCCGTCAATTTTGTCAGCACGCAGCTGCCGCCGGATTGGTCAACGGCTTTCAAATCTGCGTTCAGCCCGGTAAACACCTATGTGCTGACCGAAGATTACTATTACGGCTGCGTTCTGGACACGAATGGGAACGTCTGCGCCGCCGGCGAATTTGGCGGGAACACCACTTTCGGAACCTTGAATTTGAGTTCGGGATCGGGCGGCGATGCCGCCGTGGTGATCAAACAAACTCCGGCCGGCTTGCCACTGTGGGCCGTTGGCATCACGAATAACGGTGGCGGCAACTCGGCCGCGTATGATGTCGCTCCCGCTCCCGGCGGTGGCGTCTATCTGTCGGGCAATTACAATGGCAACAACTGGCTCGGCACCAACAGCCTGACCGACGCCGGGGGCGGCGACATCTTCATTGCGCGCTTCGACGGCAACGGCAGCAATTTCTGGGTGAAAACCTTTGGCACCACCAGCCCGGATTCCATTTTGATTAATTCGCTCGCTGCCGACCCGTCGGGCAACGTGACGGTTTCGGGTTCCTTTGGTTCCGGCTCTTTGACCGTTGGGAGCAGCAACTACGTCTTCACCGGCCAGCAAGAAGTGCTGTTTCAACTCGATCAAACCGGTGCCGTCCGCTGGTCACAATTGGTTCCCGAATTCATCTATTATTTGACGTATAACTCCGGACGCCTTTACGCCAGCCTTCAAACTGAAACCATCGGCGGCACAACCAACATTGTGATTGGCGGCGTTTCCAATATCACGGATCGCGCCTGGGCCGCCGCTTGCCTCAATGACACGAATGGCCAGACCGTCTGGGTGCGCGGAGTCGGGGCGCCTTACGGCAGCGCCAACGGCAACCCATACGCCACCCCGGGCCTGGCCGATGATGCGCCGTGTCTGGCCATTTCGGGCACCAACGTGTTTCTGACCGGTGTGGCTTACAATTCCAACGCCGCCTTCGGGGCGATCACGGTCAATTTCGGTGATTTACGCGGGCAATACTTCGCCCGCTACGACACCAATGGCAACGCGCAAGTCGCGACGACCTACGGCAGCGTGACCACAACGCCGATTGCCGCCGTGGCCGATGCCAAAGGCGACGTCTATGTGAGCGGCGATTTTGACACGTTCGCCGATTTTGGAAACGATTTGATCGCGACACCGGTCGCCACCCGCCCTTACAACGGCGGATTCAGCCAGGCCTTTCTCGCCAAATTTGACCTGAACGGCAATGCGCTCTGGGCGCGCGACGCCGTGGCATCCTCGTATGGAAGCGTCAATTTCGAGGGCATCGCCCTTGCTGCTGATGGTGTGTGGGCCAGCGGTTGGTGCCAGTCCGGCTATTATCCGCAAACCATCCCCTCTCTTTTTGGCACCAACAGTGTTTATAGCGACCCGCTCTGGGTTTCCGGCGGAGCCGGTGGCGGCACGATCATCGTCTGGTATCCCGCCGGCGTGCTGGCTAAAGTAACGGACAACGCGGCGGTCGCGACACCGGTGACTTTAATTGATTCAACCAACGCGGGAACCAGCTTCCAGTTCCAATTCCTCTCAGAATCCGGCTTCAATCACAACATACTGTATCGGACAAATCTGGCTGTCGGCGCCTGGCTCACTAATTCCACGGTCAGCGGCGACGGCACGGTGAAGACCATTTCCCTACCGTTCTCCCTCTTCAGCCCGTCCAGGCAGGGCTTCATCCGCGTCTCGACGCAGTGAACCAGATTAAATCTAAACAGAAGCATGAAGTGAACACCCAAATCTAAAATGAAAACTTTCTCCCGCTCCCTCACCCGTCACCCTTTGCGGCTGCTTATTTGGGTGTTCGCCCTCGGTATATTTGCCGCGCCCGCCATCCGTGCCGGGCTGACGATGGAAGTGGATCTGAACCGAGGCAACTACCAGGGCTCTCAATACTACCAGTTCAGTTGCAATCTGAGCACGAATAACACGCCGCCCAATGTCTCTTTTGGGGATTACTTTGTGGTTTCACCGGGTTGGCCGACCAACGGCAATGCCGCATATTCCCTGTTTCATTTTGACACCAACGGCTTCAATCTGGCCAGCGGTTCTGGCAGTGGCGGTTTTAGTCTGTTCGACGCGCCGGATTTCAGCGACTCGTTCATTCAAAATATCACGAACGGGCAGTGGACCATCTTTGTCACCAATACCGTCACCACCAATGTTTATCATTTTGCCGTCTCGGCCAGCATCGACAGTAATGCCATTCCACTTGTTTCCATTATATATCCGCCCAACAACGCGTTGAACGTCACGAACCAGCCGACCTATCTCTGGCAAAGCCCGACCAACTACAGCGAACAGATCCTTTATACGCCAATCTCCGGATACGAACTTCCGGTTACACAACAAAGTTACTCCGGCGACACGCTGGCGGCTGGACTTAACAGCATCACGGTGGATACTTATTATCTTTCCTCTACGGGTGTGGTCAGTTCGGTGCCGACCAACAGCGCCGGGAGTCTCCTCTCCGGTTGGGTTTCCACCTGGCATGTGTGGGATTACGCCAACGTGCAATTCACGGTCGGCAGCCCGGTGGCAGATTTCAACACCGACCTCAACACCGCCGGTCTGCCCTGGTCCACGATGGGCGACTCCGCCTGGTTCACCGAAACTACCAACACCTACAACGGTGCTCCGTCCGCCGCGCAGAGCGGCAGCGTGACCGGCGGCCAGGCTTCGACGCTTTCTGTGACGGTCAACGGCCCGGGAACGCTCGCGTATTATTGGTCGAGCATCGCCAACGATCCTAATCAGGGTTTTAGTTGCGAGTTTGACGTGGACGGCAATAACTCGAACAATATTACCGGCGACACCGCTTGGTATCAGGACGGACCTTACGCCATCGGGCCCGGCCAGCACACCTTGAGCTGGACATGCTATGCCGGCGGCGATTCGGATCCCACGCAGGCCGGTTATCTCGACCAGGTGAGTTATGTGCAGGCAACATCCCCCACCCTCACCGTCACCGCCTCGCCGGCCAACGGTGTGGCGCCACTGGCCGTTCAATTTACCAGTCCCAATGTGGACAGTCTGGGCAACACCGTGACTAATTGGAACTGGGATTTTGGTGATGGTGTAACCAGCCGGGTGCAAAGCCCACTGCATACTTATACCAACACCGGATCTTATTTCCCGAGCCTCACAGCATACAGCACCTTCGGGTCATCACCCCTTTCTGTGACCGGCCCGGGGACCATCACCGTGACCAATCCCGTGCTGAATGTCACCATCACTCCCTCGTCCGGTGTGGCGCCGCTGACCGTTCAATTCGCCAGCCCCGGCGTGGACAGTGCCGGCAATACCGTGACCAATTGGAACTGGAACTTTGGCGATGGCGGTAACAACTCGGCACAAAATCCAGTGCATGTTTACACCAACACCGGTTCTTTCTCCCCGAGCCTGACCGCGCGCAGCACCTATGGGACAGCGCCCCTGGCCGTTTCGGGCCTCAGCGGGATCAACGTCTCTATCAATTCATTCCCCGCCTTCCATACCCTTTATACTTTCAGTCCCGCCTTTGGCACCGGACCGAACAGCGATCTGGTCTTATTGGGCAACACCTTGTATGGGACGGCGGAGCACGGCGGAACCAACAACGTTGGCATCGTGTTCGCCGTCCATACCGACGGCACCGGCTTTACCAATGAGTATAACTTTTCTTCCGGCAGCGGTGAGCTTCCGGTGGGCGGATTGATTTCATCGGGCAACACCCTGTATGGACCGACCTATGCCGGCGGCAGCCTGGGTGGCGGCACGGTGTTCGCCATCAGCACGAATGGCACGGGTTACACGAACCTGCTCAATCTTAATTTTACCTTCAACACTGCCTCCGGTTATGAGCCGGTGGCCGGATTGGCCCTGGCGGGCAACACATTATATGGGACGACGTGGTATGGCGGCGGCATGAATATCCAGGGCACTTTGTTTTATGTGACCACCAATGGTTCAACCAGTGGGGAATTGCAGGATTTCTATGCACCTACCTACAACCCTAATGCAATGAACTACAACGGCATTTTTCCATCCGGCCGTTTGATATGCCCGGCCGGCACACTGTATGGCACGACGGAGCAGGCTGGCAGCTATGGCGGCGGCACCGTGTTTTCCGTCGTCACGAATCAGCCCGGATCGTTCAGCATTCTGCATTATTTCTCAAATCCGGTTAATGGCACCAACAGCGACG
>CAZIFP010000200.1:0-5626 GCA_964538105.1 uncultured Bifidobacteriaceae bacterium | reverse complement strand
TTCTGCATCATTCCGCGAATGCGCGGCTCGCACCGCAGCCGGACGCAAAGCGACATTGTGGCGGAGGCGAAGGCACTCATTGCCGACGGCGTGAAGGAAATCAATTTGATTTCGCAGGACTCGACTTATTACGGACTGGATTTGCGCCCGAACCACAGCCGCGCGATTTCGTCGCCGGAAAAATTTTCTGCCGCCACCAAATCACTCGCCGCCGATGCCACGACCATTTGCACGCTGCTGCGCGAATTAAATTCGCTGAAGGGTGATTTCTGGATTCGTCTGCTCTACACGCACCCTGCGCATTGGACGGACGAACTTATCGCGACCATCGCCGCGTGCAAAAAAGTCGCGCGCTATGTGGACATCCCGCTCCAGCACATCCATGAGAACATGCTCGAACGAATGCGCCGCGAAACCTCGCAGCAATACATCGTGGATTTGATCAAGCGCGTCCGCGCCGGCATTCCCGGCATCGCGCTGCGGACGACGTTTATTGTCGGCTTTCCGGGCGAGACCGAGTCGAGTTTTCAGACGCTGCTCGATTTCATCCGCGAAACGAAGTTCGAGCGGCTCGGCGTGTTCACCTATTCGCAGGAAGACGGCACGCTCGCGGGCAAGATGGCCGGCCAGATTCCCGGCAAGGTGCGCCAGAAACGCCGCGAACTCGTGATGGCCGCGCAACACCAGATCGCCAAAGAAGTTTCCGAATCCTTCGTGGGTCGCGAAATTAAAGTCCTCATCGAAGGCGAGGCGAATGCGAAGCAATTAAAGAGCGCGAACGTCAGTTCCTGGGAACATGGCCTCATCCGCGAGGCGGAAATTCAAAATTCAAAATTCAAAATTCAAAATTATCAGGTCGCGCGCGGCGAGGCGGATGCGCCGGACATTGACGGCCGCGTTTATGTGCGCGGAAAACTTCCGGTCGGAAAATTTGCCCGGGTCAAAGTTGTCGGCCACACGGATTACGATCTTATTGCCGAGCCGGTTTGAACCGCCGAGACGCAGAGGACACCAAGAATCGCGTTGAAAGATTTTACTTCGCCCGCTGCTTTTCCAGTTCCGGGTTGAACTTGTCAATCTGCACCGGGATGACGAACGGATTGGAGAGCGTTTTCACGCGGTTGAACCCGACATCCTGCGTGTGCATGATAGAGCTTTCAAAATCTTGGAAGTCGTAGAACTTGGCAAGCTCCTTGAATTCGTTCCCGTTGTTGAGGTGCGTCACAAAAATATTTTCCGTGTTGGATAAAATATTCGGGTGGATTGAAGAAACTTCCTGCGTGGCATAGACGGTCGCAATGCGCGCCTTGGCGCCTTCCTTCACGATGCGCGGCCAGGTCTCGGTCAGCGGCTCGGTGCGGCCGATGAGATTGTGGGCCTCCTCGACGTAGATGACGATGTGCGGCGGGTGCGTGCCTCGGCTGAAGGTCG
Source organism: uncultured Bifidobacteriaceae bacterium (assembly GCA_964538105.1). Taxonomy (GTDB): domain Bacteria; phylum Verrucomicrobiota; class Verrucomicrobiia; order Limisphaerales; family UBA11358; genus UBA11358. Next base: position 4,195 of record CAZIFP010000200.1, on the reverse strand, counting down.
CCATCGAACTCTCAAAAATGTGCTGCGCGATACGTTTGCTCAAGCGGTCGCGCTGCGCCACGTCGCCGACGGACAGGTCGAGGATGACGATTTTTCCGTCCGCGAGATGCTTGTAAATTTCCCCGCTGACGTCGGTGGTGCGGCTGGGCGAATGATATTCCTTGAACGGCTGCAACAACCGGTAGCCGGGGTTGTAGCCGCCGCGGTCGTTTTTCTGGAGCAGCATGTTGACGAGCGCCTTGGTGTCGGGATCGAACCACGGGTCGTTGCCGCTGGCGTAAAGCTGCTCCTGAATCTGGTGCGCGAGGTCGAACCATGTGAACATCTGCGCGGCGGTCAGGCCGTCGTTTGGGTCAACGGAAGGATTCACCTGGTTGCGGACGGTGGCGTTCACGTCGAACTGAAATTTGAAGCCCTTGGGCAGTTCAAAACCGGCGCGCGCGAGCACGGCCCGATACGCGGCGACCTTGCGCTGGTAGCGGAGATTCTGTTTGTGCCAGTCTTCGATGTCGTCGAACTCCTCCTTGCGCGGTTCGTCGAAGACGATACTCATAAACGCTTCAATGTCCGCCGAGCGGGGAATGTTGTTCGTCTCGATGAGCGCGCGCAGGGTGGCGTGGCCTTCCTGAATCTGCGTGTAAAAATTATTCAGGATCGGTTGAAAGCCGCCCACCGGAATAATCCGGTAGCGCACGGTGTCCTTGGGATAAACCTCGGCGATGGAACCTTTGTCCTGCAAGTTGGCGTTGGCATATTCGCCGTTCAAATCGTAAATGATCTGGCCGATTTTCAACCCGGATTGCGAACTCGTGCGCATGACCACGGACACGAGTTGCTTCACCGTGTTTGATTTGCCCGTGCGCGTCATGCCGAACACCGCCGAGCGCCGTGCGAGAAAATCCACGGCGTTGAAATTGAAAGTCACCAGGTTCGCCGCGTCGCCGCGATGCCGCCGGTCGGTGGAGGTGTAACGCACCGTGCCGATGGGAAATCGCGGCAGTCCGGTCTTGAATCCCAGCCGCTGCGCCTCCTGCTCGGTCGCGGCGGCGCGTTCGGGGCTGATGTAATTGATGATCGCTTCAAGCGCGGCGGCTTTGGGGCAAAACACCTTCAGCTCCGTCGCGTTCAGATACGATTCGATGTCGCTGCCAAGCCGGAGCGCGCCGTTCGATTCGTAAAACGTGCCGAGCACGCGGCACGCGAGTCCGCTGAATTGCAGTTCGCTCTTGGTGACTTCGTCCAGTTCCTGCGCGGAAATCGTCGCCGTGCGATTTTTGAAATTTTCGATTTTCGCGCGCATCAGTTTTTCATCCACCGGCAGCTCCGCCGCGCCGGTCACGCGAAGCAAAATAACTTCTCCGGCGGCTTCATTTGTTTTGTCGGGATTTTTCTGGTCAATCGCCGTGGCGAGCAGAAAACAGTTCAGCGGGATTCCGCTGGCCCGGATTTTCCAGAGGTCGTTGGTGAGGACGACGGCTTTTTCGTAATCAAGCTGGCAGACCCAGCCGACGAATTGATCTTCCTGGATAAGTTGAGTCAGTGGATTTTTTTGCATGAGTCGTTGGGTGTTTGCGGGTTTGATTGCGGCGATTGCCGCCGCAATATCTGGCAGAAACGGCGAAGGCGGCAAGTTTCTTTTCATGCCTTCATGATCCTGCATGAAGCAAATACAAATAGTTGCCGGTGACGGAGACGCAAACTGGAATTGCCAAACATTAGATTTCTGCTAATTTGCCGCTGAATCTCAAGTTTTTCAGGTGTTTGAATACTTTGCCCGCCGAAGCCGTCAAAGCTTGTGACACGGTTCACCATTTCAAAACAACGTTCTATTTATGAAAAGATTGGCTCCTAAACATTTTCTATTCGTCTCGGTGGTCGCGTTGGCGCTGGTTGTTGGCGGCTGGCCGCAAAATATCAACGCCCAGACGCCCTCCGCGCCGGCGGCAACGGATACTTCGGTGGTGCCCGCCATGCCGGTCGTGCCGCCGCCGAACATCGTTCCCGGCAGCCCGTATGCGGAGGTCGTGCGGCTTACGCAGGCGGGCGTGGATCAGAGCATCATCACGACCTACGTCGCGAATTCCACCAGCCTGTTCAACCTGGATTCGGACAAAATCATTTATCTTACAAACCTTGGCGCGCCGAACACGCTGGTGACGGCGATGATGCAGCGCGACCAGCAGTTGCAACAGCAGTTTGCCGCCACGCAGGCCGCGCAACAGGCACAGCAGACCCAACAACCGCCGCCCGCGCAAGCCGCCCCGGCCCCCGAAACCACTCCGTCGAATGTGACAGACGTGACGCCGTCGCCGGCACCGGATCAGCCGGTCACGGTAAATTATTTTTACGACTCGCTCGCGCCTTATGGCAGTTGGGTGGTGGTTGGTGGTTACGGCCGCTGCTGGCGGCCGACGGTCTGTGTTTATAATTCCGGCTGGCAGCCGTATTGTGACAACGGACATTGGGTTTACACCGACTGCGGCTGGTATTGGGCTTCCAGTTATGCATGGGGCGCGACGTTCCACTATGGACGCTGGTTCCGCGATGCGCACGTTGGCTGGTGCTGGTATCCCGACACCGTGTGGGCGCCGTCGTGGGTGACGTGGCGCTACTCGAATAATTATTGCGGCTGGGCGCCGTTGCCGCCGCACACGGCTTATCAGGCGGGCGTGGGCATCGTTTATAACGGCGGCAATGTGAGCGTGGGCTTCAATTTCGGGCTGGGCGTGAACTGCTTCACGTTCGTCCCGACGGCGTATTTCTGCAATCCGCATCCGCGCAATTATTGTGTTGCGCCGGCGCAGGTGACGCAGGTTTACAACAACACGACCGTCATCAACAATTACAACATCAACAACCGCACCATCGTCAACCACGGCATCGCGGTGGAAAACATCGCCGCCGCCAGCCGCACATCAATCCGTCCGGTGCCGGTTCACCAGATAAACAATATAACTGTCCAAAATGCGCAACGCCTGCCGGCCAATCGTTCCGTCAATTTTTCCGGCGCAAACCATCAGGGCTATACGCGCGATTTCGGCTCGCCCTTGCGGACGCCGGGTTCGCCGCAGGGTTATTCTCCGCAGCCCCAATCACAGCACAACTATAACGCGCTATCGTCGCCGCAACCTTCAGCGCCGGTGGCCAGTTACCATTCGCAGCCGGTACCGGCGCGGACGGAACCGGTGCCGGTCAGCGGATCGAGTCCGGAAACCACGGCGGCGCACTGGCAGCCAACGGGAACACCGCGATACCAGACGCAACAAAATTATTATCATTCGGCACCGCAACCATCAGCTCCGGCTCACTCGTCCGCGCCCGCGCAGTCGCAAGGCGGCAACCACTCCGGGAACAGCGGGAACCAAAACTGGCCGGGACATTGATTCAAGCTGAAGATTTCATCCCTCAAGCGCCGCGCGGAAATTTCCGCGCGGTGTTTTTGCTTTTGCAGCTTCGTCGCCGCTGGCAAAGTATCTGCGTGGGAATTTCCCTGCGGCAATTCGAGCAGATGAAGGAACGTCTCGGCGGCAAGCCGTCGCGCGAAGCATTCCCTCTTGTCACCCGCCACGCGTCACATGTCACCCAAAGAATCATTCTCGGGGTGGATCCGTCACTGCGCGGCACCGGCTACGGCGTCATCCGCTTTGAAAAAGCCAGTCCGGTCGCGCTCGCGCACGGAACGATTTCCTGCACGAAAGACTGGGCCCGCTCGCGTTGTCTCGCCAAAATTTCCCAAACGCTCCGTGATATTGTGCGCGAACACCAGCCGACGGTTTGTGTGGTCGAAGGACTTTTCTTCGCGCAAAATCTGAAGACGGCCATCATCATGGGCGAGGCGCGCGGCGCAGCGATGGCGGCCATCGCCGAGGCCGGCCTGGACATTTATGAAATCGCCACCCGGAAGGTGAAGCAGGCCATCGTCGGCTACGGTGCGGCGCAAAAAATAGCCGTGGCCAAAATGGTGCAGCGGATGCTGAACCTCGCCGAGCTGCCCGCGCCCGACGCGGCGGACGCGCTGGCGCTGGCGCTGGCGCACGCGCAGGAAAATTCGCGGCACGGCTTGAACGTGCCGAAGAAAATATGACTTCTTCATTCTTCATTCTTCATTCTTCATTCGCATGATCACTTTTCTCCAAGGCAAACTCGTCGAGGCGCTGCCCACGCAGGTCGTCGTGGACGTGAACGGCGTCGGCTA
>CAZIFP010000199.1:0-5695 GCA_964538105.1 uncultured Bifidobacteriaceae bacterium | reverse complement strand
CGGCACATGGCCGAAAAACCTACGCATTTTGGTAGGGGTGGGGCGTCCACCTTCAAGCAGACGAATAGGAGGCTAAACCATTTCATTAAACTGAGCCGGCATTGTTCAAACGCGAATGTGCATTTCAACATTCGGTCACATGAAAATTCATGGCATCTCGCGCTGAATGTCCGTTTCTGAAACCGGAGCGAAACGAAACAGATGTGAAGTGGAGCGAGGTTTTGGAAACGGACATTGAGGGCGTAACCAAATGGGTTAAATAATGCGGCGTTGAGTCTGTCCGGTTTCCGAGAACCGCAGGAAAGCCGGACAGTCTAAACGCCGCCGCCACGTCTTCGATTACTTGATCGTCTTCGGCTGCTCCAACGAAATTTCGCCCGCTTCCACAAATCTGGAAAGATAAAAAGCAAATAACCACCTTGCGATTCATGACCGAGAAATTTAGATCACCGCCGGGTCGTTCGCCATTCCGAATCCTGGGAAAATGGCTGGTATGCCTGCCAAATTGAAAATCATTCAGAATACAAAGAAGAGATGCAACCGGCGCAGGTCATACACCGCAGACGCCCGAAATTCTGCCAGCGTAGAGAGCGATGGGGGACATTCGTTTTTTTGCAAAGTTTGCAACCACCGATTCTGAATGTCGGTCAGAATGTCCGCCGGAAACAAATGGAAAATTATGAACAACGAACGCAAGGAGCTGTTGAGTCTGGCACGGCTGCCCGCCCGGTTGAACACACTGGAGACCGCCGTTTATTTAGGGTTCAAGCCGCACGACATTCCGATTCTGGTCGCACGTGGCCTGCTTAAACCGCTGGGCCGTCCAATGCCCAATAGTGAAAAATACTTCGCCCGGTCCAAACTGGTGGAAGCGGAGAACAATGAGGATTGGCTGTCGCGGGCCACGGCCGTTTTGAGCCAGCATTGGCAGGCCAAGAATGCCCGCAAATCCAAAAGATCAAATGGCGTGGTGATTCATATGAGCACGCCCGCTGCCCGCTAACCTGATTAATTGACACCGGCGGCCATGCTTGCACCCAAAGCGCAATATAATCTCGCCGACGCCAAAAAGTATTTTAAGGAGCATCTGGCGGTCGGTGATTATTATGCCGAGGGTCAATCCATCCCCGGCCAGTGGTTCGGCCAGGGTGCGTCAGATTTGGGATTGAATGGCATTACCACCAGTGACGAGTTCGCCCGTCTCTGTGAAAATCTTCATCCGCAGACCGGTGAACGGCTGACGCTCCGCCAAAAGACCACCCGAACCGAAATGAATGAGGACGGGAAGGAGCGGGAGACAGCCAATCGCCGGGTGTTTTACGATTTCACCTTTTCACCCCCCAAATCCGTTTCGATAGCCGCGTTGGTGGGTGACGACGCGCGAATTATCGAGGCCCATGATCAAGCGGTGACGCTGGCCATGAATCAGCTGCAAACTTTCGCGGCTACACGCGTGCGAAAAAAAGACCAATGCACCGACCGGACCACTGGCAACCTGGTGGCGGCCATGTTCCGGCATGGCACCTCCCGCGCGCTGGACCCGCACCTGCACAGCCATTGCATCGTGTTCAACGCCACGTTTGACGCGGTTGAGAAGCAATGGAAGGCGCTGCAAAATCATGAGATGTTCGCCGCCCAAAAGTTTGTCGAGAATGTCTATTACCATGAACTGACCCGCGAACTGGTGAAGTTTGGTTATCAGATTGAAAACAAACCGCGCGGCGATTTTGAGATCAAAGGCATCACGCCGGAATTGATTGAAAAGTTTTCCAAGCGGCACCGGGAGATTGACCAGAAGACCGGGGAACTGCTGGCCCGCGAGCCGTCGAAAGCCGAAGAGAATCTTGCCGCCATCCGGGAGAACATCGCGCACAAGGAGCGGCCCCGGAAAGTCCGGGATCTGGGTCTGGAAAAGCTGCAACCCTTGTGGGACCGCCAGATGACGGCGGGTGAAAAGGCATCGTTGAACAATTTGACGGTGACAAAATCATCCGCCCCCGGTCCGGCTGAACAATTTTCCGAGCAGGCCGTAACTTGGGCAGAACAACATTTGTTTGAACGCCGCTGCATCGTCGGTGAGCATGAAGTGTGGCGTCATGCCCTCGAACGCGCCCGCGGACAGGACATTTCGCTGGCGGACCTTCAAGCGGTCACGCAACAGCGCGGTTATGTGCGTTTCAAGGATCATCCGGGGAAAGTCTCAACCCGGGAACATCTCCTGCGGGAATGGGAAATGGTCGAGATCGCCAAGACCGGTGTTGGCAATTGCCATTCATTGGTCTGGGAACCGAAGCCGTTCAATCCCCAACTGGATGCGGAGCAGCGCGAAGCCCTGGACAAGCTGTTAGGCAACATCAACCTCGTCTCGATCTTTCGCGGTGGCGCGGGCACGGGCAAGAGTTTCGTGCTGCGCGAGCTGGTCGGCCAAATCCGGGACGGCGGGCGCGGCGTAATCATCCTCGCGCCGCAACGCCAGCAGGTGCTGGACATGGAGCGCGACGGATTTCCGTCACCCATGACCGTGGCCAGTTTTTTGGCAAAACCTGAATTACCCAAGGGCGCGGCCGTCATCGTGGACGAGGCCGGCCAGATCGGAGGCAACCAGATGCTGGAACTGCTCCGGCTGGTGGCGGAGCGAAATGCGCGGTTGGTTTTGTCGGGCGACACCCGACAGCACGGAGCGGTGGCGGCGGGCGACGCGTTGCGGGCGATTGAAAAGCATTCCGGCGTCCGGCCTGTCGAATTGTGCAATATCCGCCGGCAGAATCCCGCCCTGGCAAAATCCATCGCGGAACGCAAGCGCATCAAAGAATACCGGCGGGCGGTGGAGGAAGCGCGCGATGGCAAGTTCGACGAATCCTTTGAGCGGCTGGACAAATTGAAAACCATCGAGTCCTGCACGCTGGCCGATAAGCATGAGAAACTGACCGCGTGTTATATGGCACTGGTGAAAGAGCATCAATCCACCGTGGTTGTCTCACAGAGTTGGAATGAGATTCACCAGGTGAATGACGCGGTTCGCGTCGCGCTAAAAATTGAAAAGCTGGTGGGCGACGTGGAGACGGACGTCACCACTTTTCAGCCGGTGGATTTGACGACGGCGCAAAAACGGGATGCCCGTTCTTACACGCCAGAAACGGTGCTGGTCTTCAATCGGGATGTGCGCGGTTTCAAGGCCGGTGAACTGGCTCGGCTGAAACAGATCACGGACACGCACTTGATCGTGGAATCGGACACACGCATCGCTTTGATTTCATTCGATCACCTCGAAAAGCTGACGGTGTGCCAGAGCAGGGAAATGGCCCTGGCCGCTGGTGACCGGCTGCAACTCAAGGCTAATGGCCGCAGTGTCGAGAACCGCAAACTCGTCAATGGCGAACTGGTCACGGTCAAGATGATTCGTCCCGACGGACGCATCGCCCTGAAAGATGGCCGGGTGCTGGCCAAAAACTTCCGGCAATTTGTCCGCGGTTACGCCATCACGTCCTACGCGGCGCAGGGCAAGTCGGTGGACCATGTGCTGTTTTCAGACTCGCTGGCGCAGGCCGCGACGAGCCAGCAGCAATGGTATGTCACCATTTCGCGCGGCAAAAAGGGCATCCACATCTTCACCACCGACAAGGAACAACTGCGCGAGAACATCACGCGCAGCGCGGACCGGCCCTCGGTCATGGACCTGCTGGCGGCGCATTATCAAAACGACTGGTTCTATCGCCAGATCGAACAACGCTGGGGCCAACGCGCGGCCGTCATCATGACGCAAAACCGCCGCGCCCAGGAATTTGAGGCGATCCGCCGGAAACGGATGCAGACCCAACGTGTAACGGTCGGGCAAAAAGTTAAACGCATTCAGATTCAAGCGGAAGCTCCCAAAAAACAATCGCACGGTGTCAGGGTCTGAGATTGCGGCCACGAACGGTTCGCGGTCGGCACCCGGCATGGGGCCGGCGCGGATGTGGCCGGATGGGTGGTGGTGCTGGCGGCGGTGATACCCACAGTATGAGAATGCGTGCCGGCGGCAGTGGCTTCCGCCAAAACCCGCCTCGCAAAATCCAGATGATCAGCAGGGGCGAGAGCCAGACAATCACCATGTAAATATAAACACCAAAGTTTTGAATCGCGGCATCCAGAAAATGAAACACGGGATTTAATATGTCGAGTGGACTCAGAATCATATTGCCTCCTTCGACAGTGGGTGCGCGGTCAGTAGGGCAATGGCACTTTCGATTCTCACCGCGTTCGGATTTATCAATGGCACAATTTTCCGTTCATAATCCTCCAGCGGCGGTATTTTCACTTGTGCCTTCTTTGAATAAGCGCGATGAACGGCTTTGCTCCCTTGTCCCAAGTTTTGCATGGCGAAACGTTCGGGATACCCAGCGCATTTTGCTCTCTCCGCCCAGGCGTAACGATAAGAATGAAGTGAAACACCACTGATGCCAACGGTCGCCAGTCGTTTGATGAAAAGTTTCGCGCGATGCCGTTCATGGATTCGCGCCAACGCCGGAAACAATTCACCGGAGCGCGGTAGTTTTCTCAAGATTTCAGCCACTTGCCCGCCGAATGAAATAAGTGCGATGACACCCGTTTTGCGCCTTTGGTAAGCGATGGTTTGGTCGTTCCAATCTATGTCTTCGGCACGAAGCGTCGCAATGTCCGTCTGCGAGCCTCCCAAGTGCCAAAGCAATTCAAAAAAAGCCCGGGTTGCCAGATTTCGTTCACGACTGATGATCTTTTGATGCTCCTCCAACGTGATGGCCCGTTTATCTTTGTATTTTACCGGCGGCCAGTGAAGTTTTGGCAGCACCGGCCATGGCAGCCAGTGCATTCCGATTGCGAAATTGTGCGCCCGCCGCAAATAGACGTTCGTGGAAACCGAACCTTTATTCAGCACATTCAGGAAATGTTCTGCCGATGTTTCAATAAGTTTGTGGTTACGAATCAGATCGAATGCCTTGTCCTGGATGGCATATTGCCAGCGCTCACGCGTGTTGCCGGTCTTCGTCGAAAGGATCTGTTCCATGACATGCTGCCACGTTCGCGAAGCCATTGCCGAATCGCCATGCTGTAAATAGGCCTGCGCGATTTGCAAATTGATTGCCGGCTGCCGGTGGGACTGGTTCCAGGCATCAATAATCTGACGTGCTTCATCTTCGTCGCAAGTTTGCAGGCTGCGGCGTTTGCCGGTTTTGGTGTCCACGCAATAGAACATGCCACCCCGGGAGCCGCGATGAGTTAAGCGGTAACGTGTTTTCATAATTTCACGCAACCACGAGGATAAATGAAGCCAACCCTGCCGCGTTAGCGAGCAGTGGGCGAATTAGCGCCCGTTAATCCGAATCCTGACGGAGTTCAAAAGTTGGTGTCCGTTTTGGTGTCCGTTGCGGACAAAATGACTCCCAAACAACTACTGCACATACAGTTATGAAATGGAGCCAGTTGTCGGATTTGAACCGACGACCGACGGTTTACAAAACCGTTGCTCTACCACTGAGCTAAACTGGCAAAACCGAAGGCAGCCATTTTGGTAGAGCCAGAATTTCAGGCAAGCCAATTCGACGCATGCAAATTTTCAAGTCTTGCCTCGGTTCAGGCCCGTGGTTGTAATCGGTTGAAATTTCGTTTCGCGCTTTCGCCGCATTCGTGGTTAAATTTTTCCCGCGATGATTCAATACCTCGATTTGCTCCGGCACGT
>CAZIFP010000198.1:0-5717 GCA_964538105.1 uncultured Bifidobacteriaceae bacterium | reverse complement strand
CCAACCCCGGACTGTTCATCCAGATTCCCCGTTCGACCCAGTAGGACACGGGCAGTTCAAACAGTTCATCGCGATCATAAAGCTGGTCATGGTGCCAGTAGAGATATGTCTGGCCCTTCCGGCCGGAACCAACGACGACCCCAAAGCGTTCCGTGTGGCTCCTCACTTCACCCGCAGAATTGTTTAGCACGGCGGTCTGGAAAAAACCGTCTTCGTTGGATTGCATTTCAAAAAACAGATTAGGGTTCCGGGTTTTGAGGATGTTGGAATCCGGGCTGAAACTGCCGTGGATCGAATCTTTCGTCGGCCAGCTGGAAGTGAGATGGTGGGCCGTCCGGTGGTAGGAATTGACCTTGTCTTGATGGCAGGCCAAACAGGCTTCATCGCCGACATAGTTGGTCCATAATCTGGCCGGCTGCGGAGCCCGGGCCAAGGCCAGCAGTGTTTGAGACAATGACATTTGCTTGGAAAGGAACGATGGAGATTCGGTCGGCGGCGGCGCAGGGTCTGGGGTCGAGGCAGTGGAATCGGAGTTGAACCCAGGGAAGCCGGCAATCAGCAGGACACAGATTGCAAGGGCAAACAAGCCACGCGGCCAAGACATTGAGCCTGGTTTCAAAGTCAGGTCATCACGACTTTTTTGGGCCTTGGGCCGGTGCCATTTGTAAGCCATTGGTTCCTCACCCGGTAAGGGGTTTTGCGGTTTTGAATGTTTGCTGAAAGCGGAATGTCCATGACTTTTCCGGCAAAGTCACGTCATAAATTGCCGCCGCAGGGCGGCGACTTCCCACAGTGTTTTTGATCGCGGTTTTTGACACCGACGCCGGCAAGCTCGCCGTCATTGCCAACGCAAATAATAAACTGGCCACGCTGCTGGATGATCTGGTTTTGCCGGCGGGAATTGTCAAAATTGTCAGAAAAAATCAGCATGTTGAATTTTTCGAGGAAACAGGGGCTGGCAGGGGAAAGTCCGGGCACAAATTTCGGCATAAAATTCCAAATCTAGAAACGGAAGGCGCTTGTTGGAAAATCCGGTGGCGAGGAGAAGTTCGCGGTGGCACCGCCGACCATCTGGGTGAAGCCGCAGTTTTTCGACCGGCAATCCGCAACCGCCAACATCGAATCGGGCGCCGATGAGCACTGGTTGTTGTCGGAACGCCAGGACGGATGACTCCAGTTTGGCTTCCACTTTTAAGTCTGCCAAGCCGGACACTTAGGAAGATTAAAGGAGCAGAATGCGGCTTGTAGTCCCGAAATATGACACTTACAAACCAATGCGTTAACGGTGGCATTGAGCGCAAATTTCTGGGCATGGGTTATGCTTTTCAAGTCGAAGTGCGAATTAACTCATAAAATGAATTTGTTTATGACAACCAATGAAAGACTGACACAACTTTGGTCGCTGCTGGTGGATTCCGCCCACGCTCAAAAGGTTCTGACCTATGACATTCTGGGACAGCTGATCGGCGTTCCAGAACAGGCCATCGGATGTTTTTTGCGACCGATCAAGGATTATTGCAAGTTTCATAATTTACCTCCGTTGACGGCGCTGGCCCTGAACGAAATGGACGGATCACTGGAGTCCGGCGAAAGCGGAGACACATTCGGGGAACGGGCGCGGGTTTATTTTTTTGATTGGTTCAGCCGAAAATCTCCCACCCCCGAGGATTTAATAAAAGTGACCACCAGAGGCACCAATGAAATGTTTTATTATAGCCGTTGGCAATCCTTTTTAACCCGGTGAAACAGCCCCGGCGGAGGCTGGGCGGCAGGGGCAAGATTGGTGACCCCGTCTGGAAAGACTGGTCCGCCGCAAGGCGCAGAACAGGGCGGCAAATCCTATCAACGGCCTTGCTGGAATAATCACTTGCCGGAAGCGATGCGCAGGATGGTCGCGGAAGCGGGTGCAACCTTGACCGTGATGCTTTCGGCATGGCGGTTCTTAACGTTTTTCCACCGGCCCGACCAGACTCCCTGCGGAGTAACGGCGGCACCGCCCAGCGTCACGTTCTGCTTGGCGGCAATGTCCTCGTTTTTCTGATTAAGATCCATCTGCTGCCATGCTCCCGCGACAATTTCCTGGGGGAGCTTGATGGCAACGCTGGCAGATTGTGCGTTGTCGCCGTAGCTCTTGTTGATGAGCGTCACATAAATGGAACCGTCAACATCCCGATAAGCGTAGGCGTTGAAATTCAATGCCGGGGCGGCTTGAATTTCAATTCCCAGCGGACGTCCATGCGCGCCCTGGCTGAATGCCAAAAGCGCATAGGCCTGAGGCCGGATCATGAATCCTTTGCCATCCGCCTGATGCACAAACGCGGCATAATTTGCGGCGGCAAACCCGCCATCCCGCCCCACGGAGTCGCCGGTATGATAATTCACGCCCAGGATATGATGTGACGCCCACCAATGGGTGCAGTCCAGCGCCCACAAGGTCGAGGCGTAGGTGTCGCTGGAATCCTTCGCGCCGCCGTTATAGCAACTGTTCATTTCATCAATCCGGTAAGGCACGCCTTCGGCAGCCAGCACGGCACCGACGCGGGCATAGTCTCCTTCGTAAGCGGCATGGAGGTTGTTGGTCAGAAATCGCGCCCGAGTGGCCGGTGGATTCTTTTCGCCGGCCCGGCCCGAGCCCAGAAAATAATAATGATCGCTAACCATCGCCAGGTGACCGTCGGCAAACAACGCCTTGGCCAGGTTGCGGGCATAGTTTCCGTCGGCGCTCGGCCCGTCAAACATGGCGTTGGGCACGGCTTTCAAAATGGCGTCGTAATGCGGCTTCCATTGGGCGAAAAATGCGTCAAACGATTTGAAATAAAAATTGGGCTCGTTGCCGATGGCATAACAAACCAGCGTCTCCGCGTCGTGCGCCGCGATGTAACTTGCGAGGCGGGCTGATTCGGCCGGATCGCCATTCTTCAAGCGGAACGAATATATCACGTTCACATCGGCGGCCCGGGCAAAGTCAAACAACTCGTCAATGTCCTTTTCCTGCGGCACCGGGATGCGCGGATCATCCACGGCGTTGGCACCCACCCGGAGATTTTTGACGCCGAGCGTCTTGAAGGTATTGATGAGCGCCTGGTCTTTGGCATCAAAATAATATCTTCCATCCTTGGGCAGAAGCATTGACGACTCATAGCTCAAACCCAAAAAGCGGGGCGGCAGATTCGACCCATTGCCGGCGTCCGTGACGTTGACGGTCACCGGTTGGGTTCCGGCGTCTGCCGCTTGCGGAATCCACAGCAGCATGGCAAACGCGGAAAGCGGGATGAAGATTTTGTCCCGGCACTTTGAAAATGAAAAAAGACTCATAAGGAAAACAATTATTGCCGGTTGTGCTGGCAAAATGCAAACCTCCTTTCCAATGGAATGGCGCTCCGCCGGTTTGGCCCGCTGAACGGTTGTCACAAAACTGTCATCGAGCAACCATTGATTTTCCGGCGGCGTCCGCCAGAGTGTGCGCATCAATCCTCATATCAAATTTATTATGGCCAAATTGACAGCGTTTTCCTGTATTTTGCTGGGCCTGCTGGCCGGCAATGCCTCCGCTCAACCCACCACTGTTTACAAGGTGCTCAACACCACCCGGCTCATGGGCAGCGGCGGCATTGATTATGTCTCTGTGGACAATGACGGCCGGCGCATCTATGTGCCGCGCGGCACCAACACACTTGTGTTCGACCTGGACAGCCACAAATACATCGGTGCCATCGCCGGCATCGGCGGCCACGGAGTGGCCATTGACACCGCCACGCATCATGGCATCAGCAGCAGCAAACCGCTCGGCATGTTCGACACGGTGACGCTCCAGAAGATCAAGAGCATTGACGTTGACGGCCGGCCCGACGGCATCCTCTTCGAACCGCTGACGGACCGAGTCTATGTTTTCAGCCATCAGTCGCCCAGCATTTACGTGATTGATCCCAAGGACGGCCCGGTGGGCCGGCATCATTGATGTTGGCGGCGCCATGGAGCAGGCCTGCAGCGACAGGCAGGGTCATGCGTATGCGGATGTGGAGGACGAAAAGAAAATCGCCGTGGTGGATGTCAAGACACTCAATGTCATCACCAAGTATGACCTCGGCGACAGCGCCGGCGAACCGGGCGGCCTCGGCCTGGACGTGAAGAACCACATCCTGTTCGCCATGTGCGCGAACCCCGACGTCTGCATCGTGGTAAATGCCGGCGACGGCAAGGTGCTGGCCACGCTGCCCATCGGCAACGGCACCGATGGCGGCGGTTTCAATCCCAACACCATGGAGGCGTTCAGTTCACAGCGCGACGGCACGCTGACCATCATCAAGGAAAACAGCCCCACGAACTTTGTGGTGGAACAAACCGTGCAAACCAAGCCCGGCTGCAAGACCTCGGCCCTTGACACCAAAAACGACCGGATAGTTTTGATCTGCACCGAACGATTACCGCAGGCGGCTTCGGTGACGAACGCATCTCCGATCCTGACCGCGACGGTTACGAACTCGCCGGGTGAACGGCGGCGAGGCGGCGGCGGACGCGGCGGTCCCGGCAATCTCGACGTGTTGTGGGTCGGCCGCTAATTATACGGCAGGGCGGCATTGCCTGCGCCCCCGGAAGAATGGGTCGGCGGGGCTTCTAATTTCAAATTCCATCAGCAACAGGCTGGCTACCGGCAAGAAAAGCCAAGTTTTTGGCAATGCAAGGGGAGCATGGATGAAATTACCGTATTTAATGACAGGAAATACATACGGATACCAGCACAACCCCGAGCACATCATGGCAATCGCAAGCCCACCGAAAAAAAGTCATCCCCGCAAAGACAAGCTGCCTGAGTTGCGTTCCGCGCTGGAAAAGCATCCTTTCTTTCAAGCCTTGAGCGCAGCCCATCTGGATGTTCTGACCGGCTGCGCGCGGCAAACCAGATTCCCCGGCGACACCCTCATTTTGAACCAGGGAGATGCCGCTGACCGCTTTTTCCTCATTGAGGAGGGTTGTGTGGCCCTGGAAGCCAACCGGCATGGACAGGGCACGATCCGCATCCAAACTCTGGGGGCAGGCGACGCGCTCGGCTGGTCCTGGCTGTTTCCGCCGCACTTCAGTCATTTCAGCGCCCGCACCGTCGAGCCGACCGATACAATTATCTTTGACGCCATCCAGCTTCGGGCGCGATTCCATCAGGTTCCTGATCTAGGCAGCGTGTTGGTGAAACGCATGGCCCAGGTGGTGGTCCAGCGGCTGGAGGCGACGCAGACCCAGTTGGTGGAGATTTCCCAGATTGCGCTGCGCGCCCAGCTTCAGGCCTTGCAATTGACGATGTCTGGTGAATCAGCCTCGTCGTTGTGATTGCTGTATTGACGGCTAGGAAAGCTTCCGAAATCATCGCCAGAGGTTCCGCACCCGGGGCGGGCGCGCTCCCATACCATGCCACTACCCGGCGGTGGCATGATTTGACGTGGTGCGGCCCGCTAAACTATCCTGTTCACCGGACGAATTTAATCAACCAGCCGCCGATAACCTGTCCCCCACGACGGCACGGCTGCCGGGCGATGCGAATGCCGGCACGATTTTCATGGAATCAATCGGAACGGAGACAACGCAAGCCGCATGAGCGTGGAGTTACATTTCAACCAACAGCAAAGCCGCGTGTCGCCGGGCGCGTCGCTGTTCGACTGCGCGGAGGCGCTGGGCATCAAGGTGCCGACTTCCTGCCGCAAACAGGGCAAGTGCAAGGAATGCCT
>CAZIFP010000197.1:0-5751 GCA_964538105.1 uncultured Bifidobacteriaceae bacterium | reverse complement strand
GCGAAGGCGGCGTGTTGCGCAACAAGGACGGCAAGCGCTTCATGTATGACGACATCCCGGACAATTACAAATCGCAGACTTCGATGGATCCCGAAGAGGGCTGGCGCTATACGCAGAACGACAAGAACGCAAAACGTCCGCCGGAATTGCTGACCCGCGACCACGTCGCCCGCTGCATCAACCGCGAAGTGAAAGCAGGTCGCGGCAGCCCGCACGGCGGCGTGTTTCTCGATATTTCGTGGATCAAGGAAAAGATTCCGAACTCGGCGGAGCACATCAAGCGTAAGCTGCCCTCGATGTATCATCAATTCATGCAGCTCGCGAATCTCGACATCACGAAAGAGCCGATGGAGATTGGCCCGACCACGCATTACGCGATGGGCGGCATCCGCGTGAACGGCGACACGCAGGCGACGAACGTGCCGGGACTTTTTGCAGCGGGCGAATGCGCTGCCGGTTTGCACGGTGCGAATCGGCTCGGCGGCAATTCGCTTTCCGACCTCATCGTCTTCGGCAAACGCGCGGGCGAATACGCCGCGAAATATGCGAAGGAAAATCCCGCCGGCACCATCAACGACGCGCAAGTCGAGGCGGCTTACAAAGAAGCTGTCGAACCTTTTGAACACCCCGCCGGCAGCGGCAGCGAAGGGCCGTATCATGTGCAAGCCGATTTGCAGAACATGATGCAGGCAAACGTCGGCATCGTGCGCCTCCAGAAGGAAATGGAATTTGCCCTCGACGGCATCCAGAAGCTCAAGACGCGCGCGGCGAAAGTCGCCGTGCAGGGCCATCTGGAATACAACCCCGGCTGGCACACTTCCATTGATTTGAAGCATCTGCTCACGGTTTCTGAGGCCATCACGATTTCAGCGCTCGATCGCAAGGAAAGCCGTGGTGGTCATTTCCGCGAGGATTTCCCGGACAAGGATCCCGAGGCGCAGAAATATAATTCCGTCATTTCCAAGGCCGCGGACGGTTCCATGAAACTGCGCCGCGAACCGATTCCGGCGATCCGGGAAGATTTGAAACAAGTCATCGAGGAGATGAAGAATTAACCCATTCACGCGATGAACAATCAAGTTACTTTCAGAATCTGGCGCACGGACGAAACCGGCGGCGGCAAGTTCGTGGATTACACCACGGAGATCACCGAAGGTCTCGTGGTGCTCGATGTCGTCCACAAAATCCAGAAGGAGCAGGCCAACGATCTCGCCGTCCGCTGGAATTGCAAGGCCGGCAAATGCGGTTCCTGCTCCGCCGAGGTCAACGGTATGCCGAAGCTCATGTGCATGACGCGCATGGACACGCTCGACATCACCAAGCCCATCACCATCGAGCCGATGCGCGCGTTTCCGAGCATCCGCGATTTGGCGACGGACGTGTCGTGGAACTTCCGCGTCAAAACGAAGATCAAGAAATTCAATCCACGCAAGCCCGACGCCGAGGACGGCACCTGGCGCATGCAGCAGGAAGACGTGGATCGCGTGCAGGAATTCCGCAAGTGCATCGAATGTTTCCTCTGCCAGGATGTCTGCCACGTTTTGCGCGACCACCATAAACACGAGGAGTTCATCGGCCCGCGTTTCTTGGTTTACACCGCCGCGCTGGAGATGCATCCGCTCGACACCGAAGACCGTTTGCCGGAGTTGAAGCAGGCGCAGGGCATCGGCTTCTGCAACATCACCAAGTGCTGCACCAAGGTTTGTCCCGAACACATCACCATCACCGACAACGCCATCATCCCGTTGAAGGAACGCGTGGTGGATGAATTCTACGATCCGTTCGGCTGGCTCTGGAAAAAAATCCGGCCGAAGGGTTGATTTGCGTTCTTGTAGTGTAAATTCATCACGCGGCGTTTGATTAATTGGTTTGACCGTTGGCTCGAATCAATTGGAAACTTCTTTCATCGTCTCCCCACGATATGAGAAAAATCATTCCGCTGGTCTGGGTCGCGTTCGGATGCGCCTGTCAAACCGCTCCGGCGCAAACGAACGCTTATCCGTTCCAAAATCCGAACCTGCCGGACGAGGAACGGGTCAGCAACGCCGTCTCGCTGATGACTCTCGACGAAAAAATCAGCTTCCTGCATTTTCGCGCGGGAGTTTCGCGGCTCGGCATTCCGCCGCTGGGTTCCGCCGAAGGGCTTCATGGCGAAGCCATGGGTGGCGTGGCCAACTGGACGCCGAAGCCGCCGATTCCGACGACGATTTTCCCGCAGGCCATCGGCCTGGGTGAAACTTGGGATCCGGAAATTTTGCGACAGGTAGCGGCGGCCGAAAGCTACGAGGCGCGTTACATCGCGCAGAGCGAAAAATACAAAAAAGGCGGGCTGGTCATCTTCGCACCGAACGCGGATTTGGGGCGCGATCCGCGCTGGGGCCGGACAGAGGAATGTTACGGCGAAGATCCGTTTTTCAGCGGCACGATGGTCGTCGCGTTCGTCAAAGGTTTGCAGGGCGACAACCCGCGTTACTGGCGGACGGCGTCGCTGCTGAAGCATTTTCTGGCCAACAGCAACGAGGACGGCCGTGACAGTTCCTCCTCCGATTTCGACGAGCAACTGTTTCGCGAATATTATTCCGTCCCTTTCCGCATGGGCATTGTTGACGGCGGCGCGCGGGCTTTCATGACGGCCTACAATTCGTGGAACGGAATTCCGATGATGGTGAATCCGGTGCTGAAAAATGTCGCGGTCAAGGAATGGGGGCAGGACGGAATCATCTGCACGGACGGCGGCGCTTTCAAGCTGCTGGTCACGGCGCACAATTTTTCTACAAACTACGACGTGGCCGCCGCCGCCGCGATCAAGGCCGGCATCACGATTTTTTTGGACCGGTATCAAAATCCATTGAGCAATGCCGTCGCAGAAAATTTGCTTTCGGAAACGGATCTTGACGCTTCCGTCAAAAGTAACTTGCGCGTGATGATTAAACTGGGTCTCCTTGATCCGGCGGACGAAAATCCCTATGCCAAAATTGGTCAGTCATCCGAACCCGAACCGTGGCTGTCGGAAGAACATCGCGCGCTGGTGCGGCGCGTCACGCAGGAATCCATCGTGCTGCTGAAAAATTCCGACGAGCTGCTACCGCTGGACAAAAACAAAATCAAGTCCATCGCCGTCGTCGGCCCGCGCGCGAATGAAGTCCTGCTGGACTGGTATAGCGGCCAGCCGCCGTATGCCGTCACGCCCCTCGAAGGAATCAGAAGCAAAGTTGGCACAAACGTCATCGTCAGTTTTGTGACGAACAATGCACATGGCCAGGCCGTGAAGCTGGCTGCCGCGTCCGACGTGGTGATTGTTTGTGTCGGCAACCATCCGACCGGCGATGTCACCAACTGGGCGAAGGTGGCGCTGTCCAGTTACGGTCGCGAAGCCGTGGACCGAAAATCCATCACGCTGGAAGACGAGCGATTGATCAAGCAGCTTTACTCCGCCAATCACAAAACGGTGGTCGTTCTCGTTTCCAGTTTTCCCTACGCGATCAAGTGGACGGAAAAGCACGTTCCGGCGATTGTGCACCTGACGCATTGCAGCGAAGAGCAGGGCAGCGCACTGGCCGATGTGCTGTTCGGCGACTACAACCCGGCGGGCCGGCTGGTGCAGACGTGGCCAAAATCGCCCGGCCAGTTGGCGCCGATGATGGATTACAACATCCGCGACGGTCGGACTTACATGTATTTCAAAGGCCAGCCGCTTTATCCGTTCGGCTTCGGGTTGAGCTACACGACGTTTGATTATTCAAATTTGAAAACCAGTTTGCCAACGCTCGCCAAAGACGGTTCGCTGACCGTCAGTGTTGACGTGAAGAACACCGGGGATCGCACCGGCGAAGAGGTGGTGCAGTTGTATGTGAAGCATTTGAACTCCACCGTGGCCCGGCCAAATCAAGAACTGAAAGGATTCAAGCGCATCACCCTGCAGGCTGGCGAGCAGAAGACCGTTGAGATTTCATTGCCGGCGGCATCGCTGGCATATTGGAACACGGCGAAGCACGCCTTTGAAGTCGAGCCGGATAAAATTCAAATCATGGTCGGCAGTTCCTCCGCCGATATCCGGGACGCGAGGGAAATCGAAGTGAATTGATGGTGAAAATGGTGTGCCATACATCAACCGATTTTATTTGATTTCGGATTGAACGGATCGGTGGCATTCCTGTCTGATAATTGTAGTTTTTCATGTTTGTTTGATTTGTTATGGGTTAAAGAGCCTGGCTGGGTTTGGTCAGGCTCTTTTTGTGCCCGAAGGCGGAGCAGTTACCCGCGCTTGCCTGATATTCACAGTCAGTTCACCCTTCGTTTGTGCAATCGCCATCGCCGACGCACCCAATGCCGCCCGACGCCCGACGGATTCCTGCACCGACCCGGCGGCAGGCGATGGATTGGAGCCTCGTCTTAACCAGTCAGGGAATTGAACACGGTCTCGACCGGGATGAAGCCGCCGGCTGGACGTTGACCGTTGCGGAAACGGATTATGAAACAGCCTTGGATCAAATCCGCCTGTATCGTCTGGAAAACCGCCATTGGTGGTGGCGGCGACCGGTCTTCCAACCGGGTTTGATCTTTGACTGGAGCAGCCTCGCCTGGGTCGGGCTGAACATTTTCTTTTATTGGTGGAGCGAAACCAGCGCCGATCTGCGAACCACGGGCATGATGGCTGGTGTTGCACTGGCGCACGGCGAATGGTGGCGTTTGTTCACGGCAACCTGGCTGCACGCGGACCTCGCCCATATCGCGATGAACGCCGTGTTCGGATTTTTATTTCTTGGACTGGTCATGGGACGTTATGGGCCGGGAGTGGGTTTGCTCGCCGCCTATCTCGCAGGCGTTGGCGGAAACCTCATTGCATGGATGTTTTATGATGAAACTCATCACGGCCTCGGAGCATCGGGTGTGGTGATGGGTGCGCTGGGTTTGCTCACCATCCAATCAGTTTCACTGTTAAGACGAAGAAATCCCAATACGTTCAGGCTTTTTGCCAGCGGGATTCTGGCAGGTGTCCTGTTGCTCGTGTTGCTGGGTTTCAGTCCGGAGGCGGATGTGGTCGCCCACCTCGGCGGATTTATCACTGGCCTGCTGTTCGGCTCGCTCTTGGCTTTCGCGCCGCGTATCACCCACCGGTCACTGGTCAATCTCACTGCGGGAATTTTATTTGCAGCCCTCGTCATCCTGCCGTGGTGGTGGGGGCTTGCTCATCAGGGATTTCATCTTTCTTCTCAATAGCGCCAATAATCAGTAAAGTTAACAACCTGTGGCAGCGACTCTTTACAATTTGATTCCGCGCGATGAGAAATTCAGCAACGATTTGCTGCTGGAAAAATTTCTCGATTACGTCGCGGGCCGGCGGCTCCAGCTTTATCCCGCGCAGGAAACTGCCATCCTGGAATTGTTCGACGACAAGAACGTCATCCTCAACACACCCACCGGCTCCGGCAAATCGCTCGTCGCCACCGCGCTGCATTTTCAGGCCGTCGCCAAGGGCCGCCGCTCGATTTACACCTGCCCGATCAAGGCGCTGGTGAATGAAAAATTCATGGCGCTGTGCCGCGAGTTCGGGCCGGACAACGTCGGCTTGAGCACTGGCGACGCCTCGGTCAACCGCGACGCGCCCATCCTTTGCTGCACGGCGGAAATTCTCGCGAACATCGCGTTGCGCGAAGGCGCGACGGCCAACGTGCAGGACGTGGTCATGGACGAATTTCATTATTACGCCGACCGCGAGCGCGGCGTGGCGTGGCAGGTGCCGCTGCTGAC